>PUOB01000102.1 GCA_003551985.1 Desulfobacteraceae bacterium
AAATGGTTGACCATGTCGGTGGCGCTTTTGGGGGCGATATTGGAAAGAACGGAAATCATGCCCGCGCCTTTAATCTCCGGGTCGCTCATCATGTCAAAAGCGATGCCGTCGTCCCCGGCGTATATCGTGTACCCGTCCCCGCAGCAGCTTCGGGTCCGTCGCATATTGTCAAGGCTGCCGGTGGCTTCTTTGACGTAAGCAACATTGGTGTGCTGTTCGTATAAAAGGGCAAGGTCTTCCGGAAGAAGCTGGGTGCCCGTTCTTCCCGGTATTACGTAAGGGATAATGGCCGTCTCCGGGTATTCCCGGGCCACGGGCGCAATGTATTCGCGCCGGATCTCGAGGGAACTGGGGCCGTTATAATAAGGGTCGACCAGGAGAACGGCATCGCATCCCGTCTTTACCGCGTGTCCGGTGGCGGATATGGCTTCAGCGGTATTGTTGCTGCCCGTGCCCGCTATGCACATGCATCGACCCCGGGTTTTTTCGGCGATGATATCGATGATCCTGATATGTTCGTTCCATGATAGTGTCGGGCTTTCTCCCGTCGTTCCGACGGCCAGGATTCCGGTAATGCCGTTTTCGATCTGGAAGGAAACGATTTTTTCAAGAGCTTCGTAATCAACCGAGCCGTCTTCATGAAACGGCGTGGCGAGCGCCGTATAACATCCATGCCGTAAGCCGGGTTGCATGAGACCTCCTTAAAACCTTAAAATAGGTTGAGTGGCATTGCGTATATTTATGTTGTTACGGATACTGATAAATACCAATTATTATGAATAACCCTGAAACCTGTCAATTAAAAACTTGTTATGATTTGTTTTTTACGGGGATTTTCCTTGACAATGGGCGGGGCTCTTTTCTAATTTTGCTTGGGTATCGTCGGGTTCCGGTTTTTTTCGTATTTTATGTGAACAGCGGCGTATTTTTTAGAATATATTTAATAAATTTAAGGGTATAAATTATTATGGCACTGGCAAACAATGTACATGAATATATTGAAAAACAGCGCGCCGCAATAGCCGCCAACCCGGAGTGCGGCATGAGCCACTACAACCTGGCGACGGCGTTGCTTGGGCTCCGTAAATTCGATGAGGCGGAGCAGGAGCTGAAAGAAGCCATCCGATGCAGCCCCACGCTTGCGGAAGCATACGTTCAGTTGGGCGGAATATGCCTTCAGCGCGGCGACCTTGACGGCTGCCTGGCCTATAACCAGCAGAGCGTAAAGGTCCGGGCGGGGTTTTTTGAAGGATACGGGAACATCGGATTTGTGCAGCTTCAGCAAGGGAATATCGATGAAGCGATTTGGGCCCTGGAAAAAGCGATCCGTTTCAATCCGAACTTCATTCAGGCGCTTGCCACCCTGGCCAACGCGTACCTGATGAAAGGCGATGTGGATCAAAGCATCGAAATAAACCATCAGGCACTGGCGGTGGATCCCGAGTTCCCTTTTGCGCATAACAATCTTGCCATTAGCTATCTGGAAAAAGGGGATTACGAGCTTGCTGAAAAGCATTGCAATAAAGCGATCGAACGGGGGTTCGAGGTAGCCCCGGAGATAAGGGCCGAAATCGAAAAACATAAAGGCGCATAGTTCGGTATCACGCGTGGAACAGTATTTTGGCCGAAACCATGCGGCGCAGGGCAAGGGTGCCTGTTAAAAAACATTGTTTTTCATTGACAAAGCGCAACAATAAATCTATAAAAATCTTTTTGTACTTTTATGGATATACTATGGCTTGGTATGTGTTTTCTTGCAGGGGTCGGAAAAGGCCCTGCATCAAATAAAGCGGAATTGAGAAACAGGCATCAAAAGAAGGCAATGAAACATAAACCGTTTAAGTAAAAACAGTCGAAGAAGATGGATGTGTGGCTTAATCATTAATGAAAGGGAGGATGACAATGGCAAAACATGAAACCCCCTTGCTGGACCAGCTTGAAAGCGGACCATGGCCGAGCTTTGTATCGGACATGAAGCAGGAAGCGGAAGCAAGGGCTAAAAAGGCAGGCGAGATGAATTACCAGATCCCCGTGGATGTCGTAGACGACTTGCTGGGCGTTCTGGAACTCTCCTACGTGGACGGTGAAACCCACTGGAAGCATGGCGGCATCGTTGGTGTTTTCGGCTACGGCGGCGGTGTTATCGGCCGCTACTGCGATCAGCCTGAAAAATTTCCCGGAGTGGCCCATTTCCATACCATGCGGATCAATCAGCCGGGCGGCAAGTTTTACAAAACCGAATACCTGCGGAAAATATGCGATCTGTGGGATTTCCGGGGCAGCGGTTTGACCAACATGCACGGCTCCACCGGGGATATCATTTTTCTCGGCACCACGACCCCGCAGCTCGAGGAAATTTTCTTTGAGCTGACCCATAATCTTGGCCAGGACCTCGGCGGCTCCGGCTCCAATCTGCGCACACCCGCCGATTGTATCGGACAGGCGCGCTGTGAATGGGCATGCTACGACACGCAGGACCTGTGTTACCAACTGACCATTGACTACCAGGACGAACTCCATCGTCCGGCGTTTCCCTACAAATTCAAGTTCAAGTTCGACGGCTGCCCCAACTGCTGCGTCGCCTCCATCGCCCGTGCGGACATGGCGTTTGTGGGAACCTGGAAGGACGAAATACGGATTGACCAGGAAGCGGTCAAGGCTTATGTCGGTGGTGAACTCAAGCCCAATGGCAACGCCCATGCCGGCCGTGACTGGGGCGCTTTCGATATTGAAAAGGAAGTCCTCAATCTCTGCCCGACCGAGTGTATGCGCTATGAAAACGGGAAGCTTGAGATCAACAACCGGGAATGCACCCGCTGCATGCACTGCATCAACGTAATGCCGCGCGCACTGCGCCCCGGCGTCCAGACCGGATGTTCGATTCTCGTCGGCGCGAAAGCCCCGATCCTCGACGGCGCCCAGATGGGCTCCCTGCTGATCCCGTTTGTTGAAGTCAACAAGGAGAGCGGATACGAGGAAATCAAGGATGTCATCGAACCCATCTGGGACTGGTGGATGGAAGAAGGCAAAAACCGGGAACGCTTGGGCGAGCTTATGAAACGCCGCGGCTTCCAGCAGCTTCTGGAAGCGGTGGGCGTCGAGGCCATGCCGCAGCATGTCTCCGAACCGCGCCATAATCCCTACATCTTCTGGAAGGAAGAGGAAGTGCCCGGTGGTTTCGACATTGATATCAACGAATTCAGAAAACGACATCAACGATAGGGGGAGGGAAGCATGACATTTGTATCTTCAGGGTATGATCCCGAAAAGCCGATGGAAAATCGGATTACGGATATAGGCCCCAAAAAATACGACGAGTTCTATCCGCCGGTCATTGCCAAAAATAAAGGCAAATGGCTGTATCACGAAATCCTGCAGCCCGGCGTCCTGGTACACGTATCGGAAACAGGCGATGAAGTCTACACCGTGCGCGCCGGCGGCGCCCGCCTGATGAGTGTCAGCCTTATCCGGGAAATTTGCGATATTGCCGACAAGCATTGCGACGGGTATGTCCGCTGGACCACCCGGAACAATATCGAGTTCATGCTGGACAGCAAGGACAAGGTTCAGCCGCTTATCGACGACCTTGAAAGCCGCAAGTTCGACGGCGGCTCCTACAAGTTCCCCGTGGGCGGCACCGGCGCGGGCATCACCAACATCGTTCACACCCAGGGGTGGATTCACTGCCACACCCCGGCAACCGACGCCTCGGGGCCGGTCAAGGCGACCATGGACGTCCTTTTCGACGACTTCAAGGACATGCGGATGCCGGCGCAGCTGCGGGTCTCCCTGGCCTGCTGCCTGAACATGTGCGGTGCGGTTCACTGCTCGGATATCGCGATGCTCGGGTATCACCGGAAACCGCCGGCAATCGACCACGAGTACCTGGACAAAATGTGCGAAATCCCGCTGGCCATTGCGGCCTGCCCGACGGCGGCTATCAAGCCCAAGAAGGTCGAAATCGACGGCAAGAAGCTCAACAGTGTCGAAGTCAACAATTCCCGCTGCATGTACTGCGGCAACTGCTACACCATGTGCCCCTGCCTCCCGCTGATGGACAAGGAAGGCGACGGCGTGGTTCTGATGGTCGGCGGTAAAGTGTCGAACAGCCGCACGGCACCGAAGTTCTCCAAGGTTGCGGTGGCATTCCTGCCCAACACGGCGCCCCGGTGGCCGGAGACAACCGATGCGATCAAAAAGATTGTTGAGGTTTATGCGTCGGATGCCAGAAAATACGAGCGGCTGGGCGAATGGGCCGAGCGTATCGGATGGGAAAGATTCTTCGAGAAATGCGAGCTTGAATTTACCCACCACCTGATCGACGATTTCCGTGATCCCGCCTACTATACATGGCGTCAGACCACGAATTTCAAGTTCTAAAAATATAAAAATGTTTCCGGGGCCGGTAGTGCCGGCCCCGGCATTTTTTACTGCAAAGGATGCGAGAAAATGGATTACGAAGAGCAAAAACAGTTAATTATTGATACG
>PUOB01000428.1 GCA_003551985.1 Desulfobacteraceae bacterium
CGGCAAAGTAATCACGCCATGGCGTGACAAGATCAAGGCGCGCGAAATCCCGAAGAATGCAGTCACGCCAAGGCGTGATGAAATTCTGAGGGATGAAGCGCAACGCAGATATTGGACTTTTACGAAGCCGTCAATGTTTTTCACCTTACCCTATAATTGAGGATACTGCAAGAGATACCCGGCATTCGGGAGCATCGTGTCATAAGTCGTGTTCCATCAGTAAATGCCCCCACCGGTGGGTCGTGTGGCAGCGCCAGCATTCTTCGACATCCGGCGGATCTTCACGGTCCAGGATTATTCCATGCCCTTCAATGATTTGGTCCCAGAAGCCGTCTTCATGGTGTGACGCCGGGGCCGCATGGCAGCGGTGGCAATTTCTGTCCTCAAAAGGCGGGTGCCTGAAACCCTCTATTTCCCAGGTATCAATACCGTGGCATGCCCGGCAGTCATCGCCGAATTTGCCGTCGTGCACCTCAAAATGGCAGTCGGTGCATGAAAGGTCCGGATGGAAAAGGGTATGGTCCACTTCGGAGATGTCGGCCCCGTACCCGATATGCTCCGTGTGGCAGTCCAGGCAGTGCTTCCCATCCTCATGGAAACGTATTTGGGGTTTAAGGGCGTCCGGGTCGTGGAAAATGTGGCATTGACGACATGCATCATTGTCAACACCCTGCCAGGGGGTGTGACAAACCTCGCAGTCGCCAATGAATTCGTGGGCGTTGCTGAGCGCGCCCGGCTTGGATGCGTCGTCGTACGCGTAGAGCCATATTGAAACCCCGACGATCAAAACGGCAATGATGCCTTTTAAGGCGATGTTTTTCATGGCAGCCAGCGAAGTCCGTAATAAAGCGTGGTCATTACATGGACGATGAGCAGGGCGAATAAAAGTGCGGAAATGATATAATGAATCCAGATCCAGCGGGTAAAAAGGGTTTTTAACCGGTCAAAAAATTTCATGTTGTATTCGGTTTCCGCAAACGATCGGATTTCATCGAGCCACTGGCTGCATTCATCAATAAGATCCGGGGCGGGCGATAATGCGGACGGTTCGGTTCCGGCCATGTCTTTCACAGCATATTCGTCCGACGAATCGACCCTGCAGGCCGCGAACAAATCATGCTTCCGTCTTTCAATACGCTCCTTCAAAAGTTTGTGGTCCCGTTTCTGTTCCTTTAGCGAGCGATTCACCTTTTTGAAAAGAAAGCGCCCCACAATACCGCTCAACACCACCAGCACAAGAGATAAAAATATCAAGATGCCGATGAGGCTTTCAAGTTTGTGGCCTGAATGGATCACCACCAGCGAGGCCCCGACCAGTCCGTAAGCAATATGGCTGTTGAGCGGATTCTGCTTGCCCTTTTTTTTCAAGACCTGCTTGCGAAAAGGATAAATCAGGGTCATCAGTATGAATATCCCCCCGATTATGCCCAGCGCGTGCCCCAGGGCGCTTCCGGCAAAGGTTGGGTCCTGATGAACCAGGAAACCCATGGCCAGGATGACGAAAAAAACAGCCAGATAGGCATTGATGTTTCTTTCCTGCCACATCCCCGGTCAGACCTCCAGCACGATATTGGTCAGAGGCGTTGCGACACACGGCAGGATCATGTTTTGTTCAATGTCGTCGCCGTCAAGACCATCCTCGGTTTCCATTTCGACCTTTCCGGAAAGGAGCCGGATTTTGCAGGTCCCGCAAACACCGGCCTCGCAGTCCGTATCAATCACGATGCCCTGTGCTTCCATCAGGTCCAGGAGTGTCTCGTAACTGTCCTCCCACTGAGCGGTTTTGCCGGATGTCTTGAATTCAACCTGAATCGCCATGCTGCATCTCCTTTCTTATTATTTCAAGTATTTCCCGGGTTCTTCGCTGCCGTTGAATAAATACGACAAGTGCGCCAAGGGCGACCAGGACCAGAAAGACCATGGTAAAAAAATGGCCCCACGACATGCCCCAAACGCCGTCATGGGCTTCGACGTATTTTTCGGATATTTTCATCTGATCTCTGAACCACTGGTGTTCCTCTTCGCCTTGTGATCCGTAAGCGATTTGTGCAGACGGAACGCCTGCCCTAAACGCGTGTTTTGAACCATCCACTGCGTCGAGCGCAATCCCGCTTGCGCCGGTTGTCACTGCCACCGCAACCCACAGGCCTATCGCGCGTAATATTGTAAAAACCATTGCAGATGTTTTCCCATTGGATGTGTTCGGGGGGTTGCAGACACAGACTTCGGAGATTCTTGGTTTCATGCCCGCGCTTTTCGTTTTTAAACGGTAAGCCCCTTTCCGGGACCTGTCAAACCGGGGGTTCTTTCCTGATCGCGGGTCATAGGATGCGCTTCCTTCGTCAGCACATCCTATGACCCTTACAATAT
Organism: Desulfobacteraceae bacterium; assembly: GCA_003551985.1. The sequence goes on from PUOB01000428.1 coordinate 2,371, forward strand.
TGAGCCTTATTCGGTCCAGTGCTGCCCATAGGGCGAGCGGCCGGGCCGCCTCTGAAGATTCCGAATCTGTTCCTGCTGCTCTTCTGTTAGCAAATCGTAGATCCGGTTTCGGCTTTCAAGCGTTGATTCAAGCAATTCCCCCTGCTTCTGGCTCATGTTTAACTGGATTTCCCTTACTTGCTCCGGATCCGGTCGCTCGGCAGTCATTTCGATCATCATATCATCCCGGAGATCCATAATGTCCATCATCTTTTCCATGTTCTGGCGGCGCACCTCCCTTTGAATGGTGCGGATTTCGCCCTGCTGCTCTTCTGTCAGGTCAGGCAGGTCCAATGCTCCGGCCATTCCCATGCCATGGCCCATTTGGTTCATTATGGGGCAGGGCATCCCGCCTCCGCCCATCATACCCATTCCAGACCCCATCATTCCCATGCCCTGATGCCTCATGCCAGGCGAACGGTCGTCCATCCGGGGGGTTCTATATTCGCGGGTTTCCGGGGTTTCCTGACGATCCATCATGGGCATCCGCCGCTGGGCCTCCGCAGACATTGCAAGGCCAAAAACGAGTGCGGACATCAATACAAGCGATATGCTTTTTCCAAAAACCAGGCGTTTCATGTTTGTACCTCCTTCTTTGATTGTCTTGTAAAAATTCAGCTGCTGAATATCGACCCTATTCAGCACGGCCTCCTTTTTTATGTCTGGCTGCATAGCCTGCGGCTTCAATGCCGGCAACGCAGCCTTCTCCAACGGATTTCGCCACCTGCCATGGCGGACCACAGATATCGCCTGCGGCGTATACCCCCGGGAGGCTGGTTTTCTGCTTTTTGTCGACGTCGATGTATTTCATGGTGTCGTCCAGTTGAATGCCCAGGCGGCTGGCAAAGTCAACCGCCCCTTTTGCCCCCAGTTCAATGAAAACGCCGTTTACGTCGAGTTCCGCACCGTCGTCCAGCACGATACCGGATACCGCGCCATTGCCTTTGATCCGGGTGACCTTCCGGCCTTCATGAATCACGACTTCGCTTTGCTTCAATTTTTCGGAAAGGTAGTCGTCAACGTCCGGTTGGTCGCAGACGAGATGGACCTCACTGGCATAAAACGTCATGGTCAGGGCGGCGCTGACGGCGGCGCTGCCGCTGCCGACCACCGCAACGGGTTCGTCTTTGAAAAAGGGGCCGTCGCAGTCCACGCAATAGCTTACGCCCTGTCCCACAAGCGATTTTTCACCCTCGAGGTTGAGTTTGTTGCGGGAAACCCCCATGGCAAGAATCAATGCATGGGCTCTCATGGTCTCGCCACCGGCCGTTTCAACGACATAATGGTCGTTTTCGGCGTTAAGCGCCATGACCTCCGTTTCCAAAAATGCGGCACCGGAGTCCTCGGCCTTGGTGCGGCCGACCTTGAGCATTTCAGAGCCGGACTGCAACTGGCTGCAGCAGAAATTTTCAATGTGCGCGTCATGGGCACTGCTTTTGGAACTTTTGCCGATCACGAGAACGGAGACTTTCCTTCGGGCGGCATGTATCGCTGCCTGTATGCCCGCCGGCCCCGCTCCCATAATGATCACGTCGTAAAATGATTCGGTCATGAGCCTGCCTTTTGATTGAATTGTTAAATTAAATGGCTATTTTCAATGTAAAGATACCGCCGGGCCTGTATGCCATGCTTTTTACAACTCCATTAATTTTGACGGCTTCGTAAAAAGTCTCGAATTTAGGCTTGTGCAACTTTTCAGAACCGTAGGGGCGAATGATTATTCGCCCTTATGGCGGGCGAATGATTATTCGCCCCTACAAACAACCCGTGGTGAATCGGGAGACAAAACCCGACTTTTTACGAGACTATCAATTTTATTAACAAAAACTAGTGATTCTCACGACTGATGTCAAATCTTGAGCAAAATAGCCGGCCGGCTGGTTTTACATTCTTTTCGTTTGCCTGATGGGCCGTACGGAATAATAATTGGAAAATGGGTATGAAAAACCCGATTTCGATTTCGATTTCGATTCCGAAGAAGCTAAATCCTTGAGGAGTGGGTGTATGAAAATGAACTGGTTATGGCCGACGGTGCTTCCGGTACTGGTTTTATCTGGGTGTATGCATCGACCGGGC
>PUOB01000318.1 GCA_003551985.1 Desulfobacteraceae bacterium
CGCCGGAAGCAAATCCCGACCTGGCGGCGCACTCGGCGGAATTCCGGCAGGAAGTAATCGAGGTGACCGACGGCGTGTATGTGGCCATTGGCTTCGGGCTGGCCAATGCCATCCTGATCGAAGGGGATGACGGCGTTATCATCGTGGATACCATGGAAAGCGAAGAGGCGGCCGTCCCGGTCAAGGCCGCTTTTGACGAGATCACCGCCAAGCCGGTGAAGGCCATCATTTACACGCACTTTCATTCCGACCACACTTTCGGCGCAACGGTCATGGCTGGAGATGACAACCCGGAAATCTACGCCCATTACACCACCAGCCATCACCTGGACCGCATCGTCAACATCACCCGGGACACCACCTACCGCCGGGCCATGCGCCAGTTCGGCGTCATGCTGCCTCCCGGCGGAGTGGTCAACGCAGGCATCGGGCCGCGCCTCCTTTTTGACAGTGACAGCACCCCTGGGCTTCTGTATCCCACAAAAACCTATGACGGCGATCAATTGGTGCTGGAAATCGCAGGCGTCCGGATGGTCCTGATTTATGCCCCGGGGGAGACGCCGGACCAGACCATTGTCTGGCTCCCGGATAAACAAGTGCTTCTTCCCGGCGACAATTTTTACAAGTCCTTTCCCAATCTTTACGCCATCCGGGGCACGGCCTACCGGGATGTCACCCTGTGGGTGAAAAGTCTGGATATCATGCGGGATCTGCGCCCGAAATACCTGGTTCCGGGGCACACCCGTCCCCTGGAAGGGGAAGCGCTCATTTATGAAACCCTGACCAACTACCGGGATGCCATCCAGTTCATCCATGACCAGACCATCCGGCACATGAATGCCGGGCTCACACCCGAAGAGATTGTAGAGAAGGTGAAGCTGCCGCCCCATCTGGCCAACCAGCCGTACCTTCAGGAATATTACGGCACGGTGGAATGGTCCGTCAAGGCCATTTTCAACGGCTACCTGGGATGGTTCGGCGGGAATGCCACCGACCTGTTTCCCCTTCCGCCAAAAGAAAGGGCTGAACGTTTTGCCGCTCTTGCGGGAGGCACGGAGAGCCTGCTCCGGCATGCGGACCAAGCCGCAGCGCGAGGGGATGACCAGTGGGCATTGGAGCTGGCCGACCATCTGCTCCGGCTCGATCCGGCCATGGACGCAGCCGCTGCGATCCGGGCGGCATCGCTGAAAAATCTTGGAGAAAAGCAGATCACAGCCACTGCCCGGAATTATTACCTGACCCAGGCTTTGGAATCCGAAGGCAGGCTCACGATCGGCACCGCCTCGGTCAACCATCCGGATTTTATTCGAAAAATACCGCTTTCCGCCATATTCAGCGCCATGGCCGTCAATCTGAATCCCGAAAAGAGCGCGGATGTCGACCAGGTACTTGGCTTCCGGTTCCCGGACACCGATGAGGCATATACCGTTCACGTGCGCCGGGGGGTGGCTGAAATCCGGCCAAACTTTCCTGAAGATCCTGATATCACAGTAACAGTGGATGCGCATACCTGGAAAGAAATCGTGGCTGGTCTTCGCAATCCTGCAGTTGCAGTCATCCGGGATCTCAATGTAGAGGGCGGAACCATCAATCTCGTCCGGTTCCTTGATCTTTTTAAATAGTGCCTGAACGAAAACCGTCTTTTTCGCCAATCTCTGCGTCCGGCTCAAATTTTAATCCTCAAAATACGCTAAGTATTCCTGCGGTTAATCCCGCCATGGCGGGATCGCCTGACAATTAATATGACGAAAAATCCTGGTTTTCGTTCGGGCACTAAATAGAAAAGGCAAGGCGTGTTTATGACCCGTGTTCCTGTGCGGCGAATCATGAGCATACGGCCAGGATGAATAAAAACTTGGTTCGCTGGGTCATTTCATCTCCTTATTCTCTTTTCGATAAGATGTCGTCCTATTCGCCGACATCTTATCGGCATGCGGGCGCAGACTGTTACAGCAGGCTCTTCCCGCCGGAGACACTTCCCTCAGGCTTTTATTTTAACCGTGATTCCCTGCCGCTTGTTCTGGCGCAAACCTGTTCACGGGTGCTGTCATGAATCCGCGAACTCAGCGCCGCGACATCCGGATCATCTTCCAGCCAGTGGCGGAGATTGCCCAGCATACTGGCTGCATACGGACTGTGAGATCCGTCCGCCAGGGAATAAATAACCCACAACCCCTCTTTACGGTATTTTGTCAACCCGGCCGCCTCAAGAAGTTTCAGGTGCTTGCTTGCGGTGGACTGGGCAATACCTAAAGCATCCTGGATTTCGCAAACGCACATCTCTTTGTGCTGAAGCATCTTGATAATTTTTACCCGGGAAGGATCGGAAAGTGCCTTCATCACCTTGATAAACGGTTTCATTTCATTTCCTTTGGCCTGATTCCTGTTCAAACCTGCATTCTTTTGTTATGCATCGCTACAGCAGCATATATAAAATAAAACTGTTCTTGTCAAAGCAGAAACCATGCAGTATTTAAATAACTTAAATAGCAAAAGTTACGGTTATGGACAATAGGTGCTATGCTGGCGGGTCATCAAGAAACAAAACCACTACATTCACTAAAGGCTTTACATACCGCGGATGCCATTATATATATAAACGGCAATGCAAACACGCCTGCATGCATGATAATATGAAGGGAAAAACCATGAAGAAAGTGATTCTCGCCCTGCCGGTTCTTTTTTTTCTTTTTTCAGCGACTGCCCTCTATGCTGAAGAGCAGACGGGTCCGCAGCTGACATTTGATACAGACGAATATGACTGCGGAACCCTCTATTTCGAAGAGGTTGACATCAAAACCATTGAAATCGGGTTTTCCAATACCGGAGACGCGCCCCTGGTTCTGGACAATGTCCGGTCCTGCTGCGGAACCGTCGTGACCGGATGGCCCCGTGAACCTGTTTTGCCCGGCGAAAAGGCGAAGATTGAGGTCAGGTTCAGGGTGGCCAGCAGACCGCATATGATCCGGCGGGTCATTTCCGTCGCATCGAACGATGCAAACGCACCCCGACAGCGAATCCATATCACGGGACGCGTGATCGTGAAAGACGAATAAATTCTACTGTATCTGCCATGCCGATAACAATCCTCCTCCGGACAGCCCGCATTTTTTTTGCCGCCGTCTTTATCTTCTCCGGGCTTGTAAAAGCCGTCGATCCGCTGGGCGCCGCCTACAAATTCCAGGATTTTTTCATGGCCTTTGGCGTGGAATGGCTGTTTCCCGCCGCCCTTCCGCTTGCTGCCCTGCTAAGCACCCTTGAATTCATTGTCGGGTTCGCCTTTTTATTCGGGCTGAAAATGCAGGTTTTCGCACCAGCGGGCTTTGCACTGATGGCTGTTTTCACGCCCGCAACGATATTCATTGCCCTGACGGACCCGGTACCCCACTGCGGCTGCTTCGGAGATGCCATTGTGATCAGCAACCAGGCCACGGCGTTCAAAAACGTGCTGCTTTTTGCCGCAGCGGGGGTTGTATTTTTCAACCGCCGCAACATCCGCCCCCTGCTTTCCGGCAAATACGAAGGGCTTTCGATTCTAACCGCAGTCTTCATGATCGCCGGGATTTCGCTCTACGGCCTGACATATCTTCCCATCATCGATTTCCGGCCATGGAAAGCCGGAAACAATATTGCCGAACAGATTGCACTGCCGGAGGAAGCATCCCGGCAAATCGTTTTGGTATTTGAAAACCGAAAAACCGGGGAAACGAGGGACTATCCGGCGGACGACTATCCGTGGGACGACCCGGAGTGGGTTGAACTGTGGGAATATACGGACCGAAAAGAAAAAAAGGAAAAACCGGAAGCCGAATCCCCCATTGCCAATTTCAATATCGTGGACGAATCCGGAAACGACCTGACCGACTCCCTCATCAACGCTCCCGGCTACTTGTACATGGTGGTTGCATACGATCTGAATACGACCCGCAGCCGCACTTTTGACGAAAAGCTCGCGCCGCTTGCCGAAATAGCCTTGCAAAGCGGCCATGAGTGGATTGCCCTCACGGCCTCTCCCCCGGAAATCGTGAATGATTTCAGAAAAAAGCACGATGCAGCCTACCCGTTTTTCTTCTCCGATGAAAGGGAGCTGAAAACCATTATCCGCTCCAATCCGGGACTCGTTGTTTTGAAGGATGGCGTGGTTGTGGAAAAATGGCCGTACAGAAAGTTCCCGTCACCGGACACCATAAACCGTAATATCACCAATAAGAAATAGAATTTATTAAGACAAGAAAACGGCATGACCCGATGTGTCCGCGCATGTAAAAATAACAATATATCGCTTTTTGGAAATATAAATTAATGACTATCTGTTGACGGCAGGGGTCCGCGTTGTTATGCACCGGCGGACTGTCCGCACCTCGAGCAGGAAAAAAAGGAAATGCTCGAATCCTACCTGGCCGGATTTGATTTCGGATAGCCTCTGCCGGACTATACCGGCAAGGCTGTGTGCCGGGGTCCTGGCGGCGAATATGTATCCGTGC
>PUOB01000312.1 GCA_003551985.1 Desulfobacteraceae bacterium
CCGCTTCTGAGGAGAAGACTTTAATGCGGGCGCACCTTTTTTCTTAGTAATTTTTTGCCGCCCGTGGCGTACCAGTTGGTTAATCGTCGGCATCAGCTACCCCTAAATAATTGATTCACGAGACAAATCTTCTTTGTGTCAAGCTAAAAATAAGGAATAATACCCGCAGAAGCTCGACCTGTCAAGTATTTTATCACACATATAAAAGAATATTCGCTCACTGTTTAGTACCCGATCGAAAACCGGGATTTTTCGCACTATTTATACTCCGCGGCAATATCCGGCTTGCTGTACTCATCCCGGCCCGTACCGGCGGGAATCAGGCGGCCCATAATGACATTTTCCTTCAGGCCCCTTAACCCGTCATAAGCGCCGGCGATGCTGGCATCGGTCAGTACCTTGGTGGTTTCCTGAAAAGATGCCGCTGAAATAAAGCTCTCCGTGGACAGTGACGCCTTGGTGATCCCCAATATCAAAGGTTCGCCGGTGGCGGGTGTACCGCCTTTTTCCAAAACCTCCCGGTTGGCGTTTTCAAATACGATCTTATCCACGTTTTCCTCAGGAATAAAATTCGTATCACCAACGGAGCCGATTTTGATGCGGCGCATCATCTGGCGTATGACCACTTCGATGTGCTTGTCATTGATCTGAACCCCCTGGAGCCGGTATACTTCCTGCACCCCGTTCAAGAGGTATTTTGCCAGATCGACCTCTCCTTTTATCCGGAGTATGTCCTGGGGATTCGGGCTCCCGGCGGTAAGGGTTTCCCCCGCCTTGACATAATCACCGTCATAGACGCTTATATGGCGACCACGGGGGATAAGGTACTCTTTCTTCTCCCCGGCATCCACGGGTGTAACGATAACCTTCTGCTTCCCTTTTTTCGTTGACTTGGAAATGGCCACAAACCCGTCTATTTCAGACAACACCGCCACTTCCTTGGGTTTTCTTACCTCGAACAACTCGGCCACCCGCGGCAGACCGCCGGTAATATCCTTTGTCTTGGTCGTTTCCCGCGGTATCTTGCCGATAATATCGCCCGAATAGACGTAATCGCCCTCCTCGACCATCAGGATGGTATTGACGGGCAACGCATAACGGGCCGAACCCGCACCGGGTATGGCAGTGGTTTTGCCGTCCTTGTCCTTGATGGAAATCCTGGGGCGAACGTCCATCCCCTTGTACTCGACCACCGTCTGGCTGGATTTTCCGGTTACCGGGTCAACCCGCTCCTGCAGGGTTTTGCCGAGCATCAGGTCGCCGAATTTAATCTTTCCCTCGACCGCCGTGATAATGGGCGTTGTAAACGGATCCCAGGACGCGAGGAGATCCCCCGCGACTACTTTCTGGTTGTTTTCAACCATCAACTCGGCGCCGTATATGACCGGAAACCGCGACAACTCGCGCCCGGTATCGGAAACAACGATAAATTCGCCGCCGCGCCGGTTCATGACGATTTTACGATTCTCGGCGTTAACGGCGACCTTCAAGTCGTCATACTTGACGGTACCGGAGAGTCGAGCCCTGATTTCAGCCTCTTCAATCCGCCTGCTCGCCGCGCCGCCGATATGGAATGTCCGCATGGTAAGCTGCGTTCCCGGCTCACCAATGGATTGCGCCGCCATTATGCCGACGGTCTGGCCGATTTCAACAAACCCCCCGTGGGACAAATCCCGACCGTAGCACATGGCACAGACGCCCTTGCCTGAACGGCAGGTAAGCACGGAGCGGATTTTGACGATGGTCACGCCGGCTTCGGTGACACGCTCCACCGCCGCTTCGTCGATTTCCTCGTTGGTGTGCACCAAGACGTCATCCGTAAACGGGTCCAGGACGTCTTCGAGGACAATGCGCCCCAAGACCCTTTCCTCGAGGGGTTGGATCACTTCACCGCCTTCAAGGAGCGCTTCGACCTCGATCCCCATCACGGTGCCGCAATCGTGCTCCATGACGGTACAGTCCTGGGCGACATCCGCCAGGCGCCGGGTCAAATACCCGGAATTGGCAGTCTTGAGAGCGGTATCGGCGAGACCCTTTCGGGCGCCGTGCGTGGAAATAAAATACTGAAGCACGGACAGGCCTTCCCGGAAATTGGCGGAAATCGGCGTTTCGATGATCTCCCCGGACGGCTTTGCCATCAGGCCCCGCATACCGGCAAGCTGTCGCATCTGGTCCTTGCTGCCCCGGGCCCCGGAATCGGCCATCATGAAAATCGGGTTGATCGATTCCCCGCCGGAATCCGTGGCCATCTTGTCGATTCGCTTATCCTCGACAAGGGCGGCCTCTTCCCGGAGATTGGCGCTTATGTAAGGCTTTTCCATGGCATCCATCATCTGGTCAGCAATGCTGTCTGTGGCCTTTGCCCAGATATCGACGACCTTGTTGTATTTTTCACCCTGGGTGATAAGCCCTTCGGTATACTGCCGATTGATCTCATCGACCTCGTTGCCCGCGATTTTCAGTATGTTCCACTTGCTGTCCGGAATAATCATCGCGTCAATGGAGATGGAAAGGCCGCCGATCGTGGAATAAGCATACCCGATGTCCTTGAGGCGGTCGGCCAGAATAACCGTCGCCTTTGGTCCTTTCTGGCGATATGTGTAATCAACGAGATTTCTGAGCGTCTTTTTATTAAGCACCCGGTTGACGATGTCAAAGGGGATTTCGGAGCGCTTTTCAATGACCTCAAAAAGGTGGTACTTGCCCGCCGAATAGACGATATCGCTGGATTCACCCCGGCCAAGGGAGAAAATATCTTTCACCCGGGATTCGGACAACTGGAAAATCTCCTGAAATTCCTGTGACGACAATAGTCCGATATTACCCTGGTAAGTCCGGTCGAATGCCTCTGAATACTTGCTGACCAGGGACCTGAAACTCTCTCCCGCCTCTATTTCCGATACGGCTTTTTCGGCGGTTTCCTGATCAGCTACCATGATATGGCGAAGGATGCAGCTGTCACCCTTGGGAATGATCTCCCACAGCAGTATCCGGCCGGTCGTGGTCTCCTGAATTTCTCCGTCTATCCTGACCTTGATCTTGGCATGAAGCGCAATGACGCCGGCGTCATAGGCGGCACGCACCTCATCGGGATCCGCAAACACCATGCCGCCACCAAGCGCCCCGGGCAAACCGAGCGTCATGTAATAAATGCCAAGAACGATATCCTGGGTGGGAACGATAATGGGGCTTCCGTTTGCAGGGGAAAGAATATTGTTGGATGCAAGCATCAGCACCCGCGCTTCGATCTGCGACTCCATGGACAGCGGGATGTGTACCGCCATCTGGTCCCCGTCAAAGTCCGCGTTGAAAGCCGTACAAACAAGCGGGTGCAGCTGGATGGCCTTGCCCTCGATGAGTACGGGCTCAAATGCCTGTACACCCAGACGATGAAGCGTCGGCGCCCGGTTGAGCATCACGGGATATTCCTTGACCACGTCATCGAGCGTATCCCAGACTTCCGGGGTTCGTTTTTCAACCCATTTTTTGGCGCTTTTAACCGTGGAGACGATCTCTTTTTGCTCCAGTCGGTGATATATGAACGGCTTGAAAAGCTCAAGTGCCATTTCCTTGGGAATGCCGCACTGATGCAGCCGCAATTCAGGACCAATAGTAATGACGCTTCTGCCGGAATAATCAACGCGCTTTCCCAGCAGGTTTTGCCGGAAGCGCCCCTGCTTACCCTTTAATGTCTCGCTCAGGGACTTCAGGGGCCGCTTGTTGGTGCCTGTCACGACCCTGCCCTGACGGCCGTTGTCAATAAGCACATCAACGGACTCCTGGAGCATGCGCTTTTCATTTCGAACGATGATATCCGGCGCCTTGAGGTCCATAAGACGGCTCAGGCGATTGTTCCGGTTGATGACCCGCCGGTAGAGATCGTTCAGGTCCGACGATGCGAACCGCCCGCCTTCCAGCGGGACAAGCGGCCGAAGGTCCGGGGGCATCACGGGAATAGCGTTCAGGATCATCCACACGGGATCCAGCCCGGACTTGCGAAACGCGTCAACGACCTTCAAGCGTTTTGCGAGCTTCTTTCGCTTGGCGTCGGATCCGGTGGACAGGATCTCAGCGCGCAGCTCGTGGTAAAGGGACTCGATATCGACCTGCTCGAGAAATGTCTTGATCGCTTCGGCGCCGATACCGGCTTCGAACTTGTTCCCGTAAATGGCCCTGGCTTCACGGTACTTGTCATCGCTAAGGAGCTGGAGCTTTGACAGGCCGGAATCTTTGGGATCGATTACGATATAATTGTCGAAATAAAGTACCTTCTCAAGCGATTTCAACGTCAAATCGAGCAGGTTGCCGATTTTGCTGGGAAGACTCCGCATGAACCATATGTGAGTCACCGGCGCCGCCAGATCAATATGCGCCATCCGCTCCCTTCGGACCTTTGACTGAATGACCTCGACACCGCATTTTTCACAAATAACCCCGCGGTGCTTCATTCTTTTGTACTTGCCGC
>PUOB01000175.1 GCA_003551985.1 Desulfobacteraceae bacterium
CGTCTTTTTCACCAATTTCTGCGTCAGGCTCAAATTTTAATCCTCAAAATACGTCCAGTATTCCTGCGGTTAAAATTATCGCCTTCCTTGAACTTGGCGAAAAATCCTGGTTTTCGTTCGGGCACTAAGTACAGTCGGTTCGGTTATGCGCCGTAAACCGCCACATTTTTAAGGTCTTCACCCAGGTACTCCCGCTCGTTTTCGCCGAGAATGCCCAGCGACAGGCATATGAGCGTCCACAGGTGCAGGGTTTCCCATGCATGTCCCCGAATGTCACTCAGGTCGTGGACCTGCGCATGGCAGTTGTGGCAAGGCGTGATGCAGTAAGGCGCCCCGGTAGCCAGGATCTGGTCCGCTTTCATTTTGCCGTATTGGCGCCGCTCTTCCGGATACCCGGCCTGCAGGAATCCGCCCCCGCCGCCGCAGCAGTAGTTGTTTGAGCGGTTCGGGGTCATGTCGATGAAATTCTCCTCGCCGACAACGCTTTTCACCACGTACCGGAGGTCCTCGGCAACCGGATCTCCGAAGGATTTGCGCACGAGCTGGCAGGGGTCCTGCACCGTGAACTTGACTTTAAGGTCCTTGTTCCATGAGGGGTCGACATTGAGCTTCCCCTCCTTGATCCACCGGGCGTAGTGCTGGATGATGCTTTCGATTTCAAAGTTGTGGGAGATGTTGAATTTTTTCAGTCCGGCCCGGACTGCGAAAAGTTCGTGCCCTCACTCCGTGTTCAGCCAGACCTTGCACCCAAGGTCATCGACCGCCTTTGCCTTTACTTCAACGATGTGTTTCCACGACTCGTCGTCCGCCATGAACATGCAGTAGTTTTCGGCGGCCCACCCCTTGGAGCCGTAGGTCCAGTCCGCCCCCGCCAGATGAAGGATCTTCCAGAGCGGCACCATCTCGTCGGGCTCCGTGACCGGCTCCCGGGAGTTCTGGTTCAGGAAATAATGCGCGCCCTGCTTGTCGATGGGTGCCTGCATGTCGGCAAAGTCGGGCTGTGCTTCCTGGTATTCCTCCAATACGTCTTCCACCACGAAGCGGAAATCCTCCTCCGTGGTTCCCATGGCGCTGCAGGTGTCGTTTCTGAGGGCCATGTCGCATGACCCCAGGATCCCTTTGGGCCGCTGGTCGCGCGGCCAGCTCTGGCGCGCGTAAAAAACGAGCTGGGGGATGTTGATCTGCATCGGGCAGACGTAAATGCAGCGCTGGCACATGGTGCAGTGCCATGCCCATTCACTTTTGGTAATTTCTTCGTCCATGCCCAGTGCGGCCATGCGAAGGAATTTGCGTGCATCCATATCGCCGATGCCGGTGGCCGGGCATCCGGATGAACAGGCGCCGCATGTCAGGCACAGATCAAGGTTGCCGCCCTCCGGCAGCAGCTCTTTGACCTTGTTGATAAAAGTGTTTTTCCGCTTTCCGCCAAGATTGATTGCTTGTTCTCCCATATAATTCCCTCCGTTTTTGCCGCGGCGCCAAACCGGTCGTATAATAGCGGATTCTGTCGGTATTGGCACAAGGCAATAGTTTTTAATATGCCATCCAAAAATTACAAAAAGAGATAACTGCCACAAAACACCATTCAAAGTCAAGCATATTCGATGCCTTCACAGTCGCCCCGTTTCTTGGATTGACTTGAATTGCAAGCTGGATTATAGTCCTTTGTCCATAAAATGGTGCGACCATAAAGTAAGGACAAACGGGCAGGGGTAAATGGGGCGCAGGAAAATTTTTTGCGGTAAAATAGATTTGGTGCTATCGCTTGGGGCGTTTTTCGTGATATGGTGCTTCGCTGTTGACGCCGTGTTGTCCGCAGAATACGGAACCAGCGACGGCGAGTCGCCGGGACCCCGGGCCGCCCCAGGGGGTGAACGGGCAGGGGACGACCGGGTGTACCTTTATTTCATAGCGCCCGACGGCCGGTACCTGACCAGTGAAATCCGCAGCATTGAGCATTCAGGCGATTCGCTGGTGTTTTTACGAGGGCTTGTCGAGGCGCTGATCAGCGGTCCCGGCAGCTCACCGGGCGGATCACGATTGCCGGTGCTGGCCCCGGATACCCGGATCCTGGGCGTATACATCGATGATGCCGAAACGGCATACGTGGACCTGGCAAAACAGGCCCCAGACGCTTGCCCCGGCGTCCGCCAAGAGCTGCTTTCGGTTTATGCCATTGTAAACACTTTAATTGTCAATATCGACGGGATTAAGCGCGTCAAAATCCTGCTTGGCGGGAATGAGGCCGAAACATTCGCCGGGCACATCGATATCGGCGATCCCGTAAACGCAAATATGCTGCTGGTGAGATGAAAGCGAAGACCAACATTCAGAAATTACGAAATATCGGTATTATTGCCCACATCGATGCCGGCAAGACCACGGTAACCGAGCGTATTCTCTTTTATACGGGCAGATCATACAAGATCGGGGAAGTCCATGACGGAGAAGCGGTCATGGACTGGATGCCGGACGAGCAGGAGCGGGGCATCACCATAACCTCCGCGGTGACTACCTGCCGGTGGCGGGATAAGGATATACAAATTATCGACACGCCCGGACACGTGGATTTTACCATAGAGGTGGAGCGGTCCCTGCGGGTTCTGGACGGTGCTGTTGGCGTTTTCTGCGCGGTGGGCGGCGTGGAGCCCCAATCCGAGACGGTATGGCACCAGGCGGACAAGTATCTTGTGCCCAAAATTGCATTTGTCAACAAAATGGACCGCATTGGCGCGGATTTTTTCCGGGTTATCGAAATGATGAAGGAACGGTTGAATGCCAATCCGCTGATCATCCAGCTGCCGCTCGGCAGCGAGGACGGTTTTCGCGGTGTCATCGACCTGCTGAACATGCGCCGGGTGATATGGGAATCCGACGAGCCGGGTGAGCCCTTCAAATCGGATGAAATCCCCTCGGATATGCAGGAAATGGCCGTCACATATCGGGAAAAGTTGATTGAAGCCGTCGCCGAGGTCGATGATGAAATAATGGAAAAATACCTCGAAGAGGTTGAAATCCCCACGCAGCAGTTGGCTGCCGCCGTGCGCAAGGCGACGATCGGTTTAAAGCTGGTCCCGGTGCTTTGCGGGGCGGCCCTCAAAAACAAAGGCATTCAGCCCTTGCTGGACGCCGTTGACCAGTTTTTGCCGGGCCCGCTGGATTCGCCCCCGGTGGTGGGCAAAGTTCCCGAAACCGGGGAAACGGTCTCCTATTCGGCTGATGAAAAAGGCCCCCTTGTCGCCCTGATTTTCAAGGTGTCCATGGTGGAAGGGCGTAAGCTTTCCTATGTAAGGGTCTACAGCGGATGGATGAAGGCGGGGGGCGAGGTGTACAACCCCGCCCGGAAAAAAACGGAAAAAATATCCCGCATCCTGAAAATGCACGCGAACAAGCGGGAGCGTGTCGATGAAGCCGGACCCGGAAGCATCGTTGGCGTGGTGGGGCTCAAGGACTCCTCGACGGGGGAGACGCTTTGCCATTCAAAAGAGCCGGTTCTGCTTGAGCAGATGATATTTACCAAGCCGGTGATATCGATTTCAATAGAACCCAAGACCCATGACGACCAGGAAAAGCTCGACCAGGTGCTTGAAAAACTGATGGCCGAAGACCCCACGCTGCACGTCAAGCAGGATGAAGATACCGGGCAGATGATTTTGTCGGGGATGGGCGAGTTGCATCTTGAGATCGTGACCAGCCGGATGAGGCGGGAATTCAAGACGAACGTAAATGTCGGGAAGCCCCAGGTGGTCTACCGGGAAACCCTCGCAGACAGGGCTTCGGCAACCGGGGCGTTCGATCGTGATGTTTCCGGGACCAGGCATTTTGCGGAGGTTTCCATTACCCTTTCCCCCCTTCCGCGCGGAAGCGGCCTCCGGTTTACCGCCGACGTGCCGGAATCCGTTATCCCGCCGGAGTTCATACCGGGGGTTGAAAGGGGATTCAGGGAATCCATGGAATACGGTGTTTTGATGGGATATCCCGTTGTAGACGTGGAAGCCACGGTGACCGGCGGGGCATACAAGGAAAACATGGGGACTGAATTCGCCTATATGGTGGCCGCCAATATGGCCTGCAGGGAAGCCATGGCACAGGGGCGTCCCTATCTGCTGGAGCCGATTATGGATGTGGAAGTGTTCGTGCCGGAGGCGTTTACAGGGGATGTTATCGGGGATCTCAGCGCCCGCGGGGGAAAAATAGAATCAATAGCCGGAAAAGGCGACAGTCAGATCATAAAAGCCAGTGCCCCCCTTTCCAAGATGTTCGGATATACGACTTCCCTGCGCTCCGCATCGCAGGGGAGGGGGACCTTTACCATGAAGTTCTCCCGCTTCGACCAACCCTGACGACTTTGTAAAAAGGCCAATATCTGCGTTGCGCGCAATCTTTGAAGAATCTCACGTACATTATGTACTATCGATTCTTCAAAGATTGCACGCGCCTTGATCTTGGCC
>PUOB01000180.1 GCA_003551985.1 Desulfobacteraceae bacterium
GGCCACCGCCTGATCCCCGCCGAAATGCATGGCGCATGTTTTCATCTCGCCGGAAAGCGAGATGCTTTTTCTCAAATGCTTGATTTCTTTTTTAAAATAAATCGCAAAAAGGCGGGCTACGCCCTTTTTATGGGCCGCCAGGGCCCGGGATCGGTCCGTATACAGCCTCAGGTTCACCGCCTCCGCCCGGGCCGCCTCCAGCGTCGGATACGCCGGCAGAACCTGCCCGTTTTCCCCCTCGATGGAAATCATCTCAGGAAGGTCGCCCACATCCCAGGTAACAAGGCCCTCTTTCTCCCACTGCGTTTTCGCCGTCGCCAAGTGGTCCGGATCGACCGCCTCTCCCTGCAGACCGCTTAAAACGTTCGGGTCCCGCCCGCTGGAGACGACTTTTCCGTCTTTGTCCACCACTGCCAATCGAAGCCGCAGATGCTGCGGCAAATCCTTCTCCGACCATTGGGAAACCGGAATATCCAACCCGAAACGCTCGTATATGAAGCGGCTCAGCGCCGAAGCCAGCGAGCCCCGGTACAGGGGCATTTCCGCCATGATCACGGCCACCGAGGCGTTAACCGGGACCAGCTTTTTACGGTATGCCTTGGGCAGTCCCTTGATCAGGGCGGTGATTTTCTCCTCGAGCAGTCCCGGTACGACCCAGTCCGTCGACGCCGCGGGTATCGTGTCGGTTGCGGATACCGGCAGCGTCAGCGTGACGCCGTCGTCGGTTTCACCGGGATTGAAGCGGTAGGTAAGCGAGAATCGGCCGTCCCCCAGCACCATGTGGTCGGGAAACCGGGAAAGCGCATCATCATCGGGGGAGCCGCTCATAAGATCCGACCAGTCCATTTTCAAAAAATCGTCTGAGCCCTGTTTTTTTATGAGCCGCCGTAAAGACCGCATATCGTATATACCGGGAAGGCGCTTTTCATAAAAGCGGACCATCCCGTCCTCGCCGGCCATCAAATCCCGCCTGCGCACACGGTTTTCCATGTCCTGCACGGCTTCGATCATTTCCCGGTTGTGGACCATAAACGGCAGCGGTCGTTTCACATCCCCGCGAACCAGGGCGTCCCGGATAAATACCTCCGATGCGGTATCCGGGTCTATTTTTCCGTAGTTGACCGGCCGGCCCGAAACGATGACCAGGCCGTAGAGGCTGACCTGCTCCTTTGCGATAACCGTTTCCCGGCTTCTCTGCCACACCGGGTTCGAGTAAGAATAGCGGCACAGGGCCCTGCCCAGCGGCTCCAGCCATTGGCTGTCGATATTGGCCACCGTCCGGGCGAAACGCCGCGTTGTTTCGACGACCTCCGCGGAGACGATCCATTGCCCCCCACGGTTGAAGACCCCTGAACCCGGAAATATCATCATCTCCCGCTGCCTGGCGCCCCGATACAGGTTTTTCTCTTTTTTTTCCGCGATATTGGCCAGAAAACCGCTCAGCACGGACTTGTGTATCGCGGCATAAAGCACTGAAAATTCTTCAGTGCCCGCGTGATCGGGATCAAGGGCGGTTTCTTCACCGTCGAGGGGAATGCCGGATTCCTCTAAAATAGCGGCAATCTGTTCATATACGTCGATCCATTCCCGCATCCGCCGGAAAGACAAAAAATGCCGGCTTGTAAACTGCTTCAAATGCTTTGCACGGATCTGCGGCCGTTTTGCGGCGGCATCACCCAACAGGCCGCGCCACATGTTATAAAACGTTATAAAATCCGATGTCCTGTCCACAAACCCCGCATGCGCCTGGTTCGCCTGCGCCTCTTGGCCTTCCGGGCGCTGCCGGGGATCAGGTATTGTAAGGGCCGCAGCGATAACGCAGACCGGAGCGGTCACCTTGTTTTCCCGGGCCTCGATAAGCATCCGCGACAACCTGGGATCCAGGGGCATTTTCGCCATCATGCGCCCTTTAGCGGTCAGGTCGACGCCGGTGCCGGGGGATTTTTTCCGTTTCGACGATTCTTTTTCAATGGCGCCCAGTTCATACAGGATATTGAATCCGTCCCGGATCTGCCTGGCCGGCGGCGGGTCCACAAAGTCAAACGCCTCGACATTGCCGAGATTCAACGCGATCATCCGCAGGATGACCTCCGCCAGGTTGGCCCGCAGGATTTCCGGGGGGGTGTACAACGGTCGGGACAGGTAGTCTTCCTCGGAATAAAGTCGTATGCACACCCCGTTTTGAACCCTGCCGCAGCGCCCCTTGCGCTGGTCGGCACTGCTTTTGGAAATGGGGGACACCGGCAGGGCCGTCGTGCGGGTTGCCGGGATATAGTTCGATATCCGGGCAAGGCCGGTATCGACCACGTATTTTATGTTGGGTATGGTGATGGACGTTTCCGCTACATTGGTGGCGACAATGATTTTTCGCCCGGCGGCCGGTTTGAACACCTTTGACTGGTCCGGGGCGGAAAGCCTGGCGTAAAGGGGCAATACGACCATACCCGGATAACGCCTCGACGCCAGCAGGTCGCAGGTTTCCCGGATATCCTGCTCGGTGGGCATAAACACAAGGATGTCGCCAAAAGGCGATTGCCTGACGATCCGATCGATTGCCTGCACGGCGCCGTCCACGTAGGAATAATCGTCGCCGTCTTCGGAGGACCCTTCCGGCGGCATGTGATGCAATTCCACCGGGTACATCCGTCCCGAAACCTCTACAACGGGTGCATCGGAAAACGCCTTTGAAAATTTTTCCGTGTCTATGGTCGCGGATGTGATGATGAGCTTCAGGTCCCGGCGGATTTTTATGAGCCGTTTCAGCAACCCCAAAAGAAAATCGATATTGAGGCTGCGTTCATGCGCCTCGTCCACGATAATCGTATCGTATTCGTTCAAATACGGGTCCGCCTGCGTTTCGGAAAGCAGCATCCCGTCGGTCACCATCTTGACAACGGTCTCGTCGCTGAGATTTTCCGAAAAACGGATCTTGTACCCCGTGCTTTCGCCCGCCTGCTGCCCCATTTCCTCGGCAATGCGGGCGGCCACGGTGATGGCCGCTATTCTTCGGGGCTGGGTGCAGGCGATCCGCCCCTCGACCCCCCGGCCGGCCGCCAGGCAGAATTTCGGCAGCTGTGTGGTTTTCCCGGAGCCGGTCTCCCCGGAGACAATCAGCACCTGGTTTTCGGATATAAGCCTTACAATCCGGTCTTTTTCTTCCGAAATGGGCAAATCCGGCACGGCCAGGTCCTTTGGCAGGCGGCGTATGCGCTTTTCCTTGATTCCGACAGACCGCTCAAGCCGCCGCTTAAGGGAAAGCAGCCGATTGTTCTCGCGGGCGCCGGTTTTTACACGTTTTCCCTTCTTTCCGGCTATCAACGGATCACGGGACACGGCGCAGCGGTCCCTGTGGAGCGCACGGGGCAGCAGTGCCGTTATTTTTTCAACCAAGCCCTCAGGCGGGGCTTCAGGGGTCATCCGGGTTTTTGAGGTCATAATAATACAATACTGTTATATGCCCGGAGATCCGGGCAACCGGTTTTTTCGGCGCCGGCTTTTGGCCGATGCCGGCAAAACGAATATAACACATCCCCTTTACGGATCAAGAAAAGCATAAACGCCCGGGGGAAACAAATCCTTTCCCTAAACGCCCGGTGCATGTTATGTAGTGTTTATATGTCCACTTACAACCGACAACTTACAACTTACAACCAACACCCATTGAACAATCATCACGCCATATCCATTCGATTATTCGCCTTCGCCTGCCTGTGTCTCTTCGCACTCGGGCGCAGCAGCCTTGGTTATGCCGGTGACAGGCCACCGCAACCAGCAGCAGCGGTCGACACCGGGGTTGTTTTATGGATGTGGCTGGCCTGGGCCGGCATCATTTTCTTTGCCATGCTCATGGCGATACTGATGCTCGTGCGGCGTCTTAAAAAAACATCAAATGCCCTTCAGGCGGAAAAACACCGGCATTTCATGTCTACTGAAAAAGCCATCCGCAACGAGGCCCTGGTCAATGAAATTTATAACAGCACAAATGATATTTTTTTCTTTCATGATTTAGACGGCAACATGAAGGATGTAAACGCCGCCGGGCTTCGTGAGACGGGCTACACACGCGATCAGTGGCAACGCCTGAATATAAGGGACATGGTGCCGGAGTACCTGAAGCCGGAGTGCGACCGTTACCTGGAGCGGATCCGGAAAAACGAAACAGACCGCGGTTTCATGAAAATCCGCCCCCCTGCCGGGGCGCATATGCTCCTGGAATACAACAACAGCCTCATAAAAGACGCTTATGGCAGGCCCACAGGCGTGAGGGGCATTGCCAGAAACGTCACGGAGCAGCACAACACCCGCATGGCCCTTAAAAAAAGCGAGGAAAAATACCGCACCATACTGGCTTCGATAGAAGACGCCTATTACGAAGTCGACATAGCCGGAAACATTATCTTTTTCAACAATGCCATGCTGCGCATGTTCGGATACTCCCCCGAAGAAC
>PUOB01000161.1 GCA_003551985.1 Desulfobacteraceae bacterium
AAAAAAAATGGGAAAACATTTCAGGTTATGATATTGTTGATTGTTTAATATCAAAACGGCAAGGTGGTGAATTTATCATATGACACCCGTTATAGCGGTTAAAGAGGTATACAAATCGTTTCATACGGTCCGGGCGGTCAACGGAATCGACCTGACCGTTCACGAGGGGCAGTTCACGGCTCTTTTGGGGCCCAACGGGGCGGGCAAAACCACGCTTGTGGAAATGATCGAGGGCATACAGACCCCGGACAGCGGGGAAATACGCGTTCTGGGGCTGGCGTGGAACGGAAACGAGGACCGGCTTCACCGGGCCATCGGCATCAGCCTCCAGGAAACCCGGTTTATCGACCGGCTCACCGTGACGGAGACCCTCCGCCTGTTCGCGGGCTTCTACGATTTAGGCAAAACCCGGGTCTATGAAATCATGGACATCGTGAACCTGGGTGAAAAAGCCGACGCCTACACCGTGAACCTTTCCGGGGGACAGCGCCAGCGGCTGGCTTTGGGCATCGCCCTGATCAACCGCCCGAAAATCCTCCTTTTGGACGAACCGACCACCGGGCTCGACCCGAACGCACGCCGCGACATATGGTCCATCCTCCTGGACCTGAAGCGCCATTCCAATACCGCCATGGTGCTGACCACCCATTACATGGAAGAAGCCGAATATCTCTGCGATTATATCATGATCATCGACCGCGGCACCGTTCTCAGGGAAGGCACCATGGACCAGCTCCTTTCGAATGACGCCGCGGATAAAATCATCTCGTTCTCCCTTGAACCGCCCCACCCGCCCCGCGTTGACATCGAAAACAACAGCCCTTTTCCGATACACTGGCACCCGGGGAATTCAAGGGGGACCATCACCGTATCCAGCGTAGAGGCCGACCTGCCGGTGTTTTTCGATTTCATAAACAAGCGCGGCCTGCGGCTCAAAAACATGGAATGCCGACGGCGGACGCTGGATGATTTGTTTACCGGGATGACGGGAAGGCGGCTTGATGAGTAGACCTGTCCGCCTGAAACAGTTTTCCCACCTGACCATCGCGCACCTGAAGGAAATCAGCCGGCAGCCGGCGGTGCTCTTCTGGGGGATTGTCTTTCCGATCCTGCTGGCCATCGGCCTGGGCCTGGCCTTTACCCGGGATGCCGAAACGGTCCACAATATCGGCGTTGTTGCAGACGGCGACGAGAGCCCCTCAACCCTCTCGAAGCTTGAAGCACAGTTTGGGAAAGCCGCAGCAAAGCCAAACCGCGAATTCCGAATCCGCGGCCCGGAAATGATTGAGCTGGCAATCGCGGATGAAAAGCTGGGCGACATTTTGTACCTGTTTGAGCCCGGCTCATGGGAGGCGTCCATCACAGGGCTGAAACAGGGGCGCATCAGCATGATCATGACATTCACGGATAACGGGCCGGTTTATCATTTCGACCCCCAAAACCCCGCGGCACAACTTGCCTGGCTCAGGCTTTCCCTTTTGGCGGAAGGGGAATCCGGCACCCTGCAAGGCCCCGAAACCGACGCTTATACGGAGGGCGAGGTGTCGCCGCTGGAACTGCCCGGAACCCGCTACATCGATTTTCTGGTGCCGGGGCTGGTTTCCATGACCATAATGATGTCCTGCATGTGGGGCATCAGCTACGGCATGATCGACAAACGCTCCAGGAAACTGCTGCGGCGCATGGTGGCCACCCCCATGGTCCGGTCCCATTTCCTTGCCGCCCTGATGGTCGTGCGGATTTTTATAAACACCGTTGAATCGGCCCTGCTGGTTTTTTTTGCCTGGCTTATTTTCGATATTTCCATACAGGGAAGCCCATGGGCGCTTATCCTTGTATTTTTGGCCGGCAACATCGCATTCTGCGGCATTGCCGTATTCACCTCGTCACGCACGGCGAACACCGAGGTTGGAAACGGTGTCATCAATGCCGTGGTCATGCCCATGACACTGCTGTCAGGGGTATTTTTCTCATATCACAACTTCCCTGAGTGGAGCATCGTTATCATCGAAAAGCTGCCGCTGACGCTGCTGGTAGACGGCATCCGGGGCGTTTTCACGGAGGGCGCCGGCCTGGCCCA
Organism: Desulfobacteraceae bacterium; assembly: GCA_003551985.1. Next base: position 2,081 of record PUOB01000161.1, read on the forward strand.
AACCGCACCGGCGGCGCTGGGTTTATTTTTGATCGGCACGGTGTTTTTTGCCGCCGGGCTTAAAATCTTCAAATGGCATTAAACGGAGCGCCATGCGGACCCTGATCCACATTACAGACCTTCATTTCGGAAAACTCACACCTGGCTCGATCGAGCGGCTTGAAGACCAGATCGGACAATTCCAGCCGGATATGTGCATTGTCAGCGGCGATCTCACCATGCGTTCCCGGCCGCGTGAATGGGAACAGGCCCGCGCTTTCCTGGACCGTCTCCCGTCCCCGTACATGGTGGTCCCCGGCAACCACGACCTGCCCTACGTCAACTTGTATGAGCGTTTCAGGCACCCCTACAAACGCTTTCAAAAATACATCAGCGAGGACAGCAATCCAAGGCATACGGATGATATGATGGCCATCATGGGGATCAATACGGCACGCCCCTGGGTGCCGCATTACACCTGGAAGGAAGGCGGCATATCGCCCGGGCAGGTGGAAGCGGCGGAAACCTTCTTCAAAAACGATGGAAACCGCCGCTTCAAGGTCGTGTTCACCCACCACCCGTTTCTGCCTCCCCCGGAAAAACCGCGCACGTACCTGGTACGAAACGCACCGGCCGCCTTGAAGGCCTTTGAAAAAGCCGATGTGGACCTTCTGCTCGGCGGACACCTGCATCTCAACTACAACGGCGATATCCCGTCATTTTACAAATCAATCAAAAAAAAGATGATCTGCCTCCAGGGGGGGACCGCAACCAGCAGCCGCCTTCGCAACGGCGTTCCCAACGGATACAGCCGAATAATGACGGACGGGAAACGCCTGAGTGCGATCACCATGCAGTGGACGGGGGAGGATTATGCCGCGCTGAAAACGATCGAATACCGCCGGGGGGCATCCGGCTGGGAAAAAACGGGGCAGAAGCAGCGTTGATATTCAGCCCTGGCAGGCGACGTCGCTTTCAGCGGAGGCGCCCATATCCGACAGCATTGCGGCAAAGTTGTCTAAACAGCCCAAGATATCATCGATTCGCGCCGGGGTTAAGGTAGGCACCTTTTCAAGGGCATTGAGATAATCCGTTTCGTTGAAGCCGGCCTGGCGCGCCTGGCGGCTGAAGCGCTCTATGTCCGATATATCAGGGCGGTCCATGAGAAACTGACCGGTAAACAGGCTGGCCACATGGCGCCCCTCCACGATCACCGGGACAGCGGCGTCATACAGCCCATTGGGGCACCTGTGCAGCATGCGGGCGCCGTTCACACGAACGCATTCCGCTATGCCGTCCGCGCTTTTAAGGCACTGCCGGGCGGTTTCCGCATAAGCCCGGTGAAACCGGCTGCAAATCTCCTGCCCGCCGGATCCGGCAATGACCGTTCCGTCCGGGTCGACCACCGTGGTGCAAAGGCCCGTCGCCGCATGAAAATCCTCGGCCATCCGCTGCAGCTTTTCAGGCTTCAAGAAGTCCGTGACAATGCATTCCATGGGGCACCTCCGGCCACTATTTGAGTTTTCAAACACCTGTATTTTCGCCGAACACCCGGCAACGTCGAACAACCTCGACAATCTTTTCGATATCGATCGATTTGTCAAAAAAATAATCCGCCCCCAGCGTCATGCACTTTTCATGGTACTGGGGGTAGGCGTAGTTGGTGAAAACAATGACCGCGTAAGGCCGGATATCGTCTTCCATGGCTTTCAGCACGTCGATACCGCTGCCCCCGGGCATCCGGATATCGAGTATCAGGATATCCGGGCGGTCACCGGACAGCCCTTCCATGGTCTGCCCGAAGTCGCATGCTTCAAACACCGCTTCCACGCCTTCCAATTCGCCGACCCTGTCCATGAGGCGCCGGCGCATGATGCTTGAGTCGTCTGCGATCAGTACTTTCAAAACAGCTTTCCTTTTGATACGGGAGTTGAGGATTGCACTGCAGAATTTACCATGGTGCATCCGGGTTGAATATAGGGGGAATCGGATATTTCCGTAAGGTCAGTGCTTTTTTTTGTGTAAGGATTTTCCTACAGGGGGGAGAGACTATTTATTTTCTATGAGGCCGTGCTTAATGCAATAATGAATGAGCTGGGCATTGCTTTGCAGGTTCATCTTGTCAAGGATTCTGGCGCGGTATGTGGATACGGTTTTCGGACTGACGCATAACTGCCGGGCAATGCCGGTTGCGGACGCGCCCCCGGCCAGCATTGTCATAACGCTGAACTCCCGGTCTGAAAGGGTTTCGTGCGGCAAACACGCTGTTTTACTCTCAACCAGATCGGCCAACTGCTCAGCCAGCCCCGTACTGATGTACCGCCCGCCGGAAGCGACCCTGCGAATGGCGGCGACCAGTTCATCATGGGCCTTGTCCTTT
>PUOB01000155.1 GCA_003551985.1 Desulfobacteraceae bacterium
TCATTCGCAGGCTTAGCTGCTGATCGACCAGGGAGAATTTTTCATTTTTTTTCAGACGGATACGATCCTGTATGTCTTTTTCCGTCATTGAATGGAGCGTGGCGAGGCGGATGGTCTCTTCTTTTGAAATAAACCCCTTGCCCATAAGAATGTCGATATGTCGGTCTATCTCACCTATTTTACCCGCTTTGTCCGTTTCCGCGTGCGTCTTTGCCGCAGCGGCCTCTTCTTCCCGGAGGCCGGGATCGCTCATTACCCGGCGGATCTCGGGGATCATTCCGATAAACTGTTGGGCCTGCAGGCCTTTGGTCGGATGGTTGCGCAGGCGGCTCCACTCGGCCTGTTTTTTTGTAATGGCGGCTTCTATAGCTTCCAGGTCCGCCTCAGGCGGATCGATCGGGAGCTCAAGCAATATGTAAAAATTTTCGCGGTCCATAATTTTGACAGTCTCGTAAAAAGTCGATTTTGTGACGGTACAGAATTACGCCGGGGCGTAAAGCGGTCAAGTCGCTCAAATGACGACTGGGGATACAGCCGGATGAACCGGATGAACATTATACCTCATTGATATTATATACACGCGCCACGTTTTTTTAAAGATAAAAAAGAAAAATTGACGCCAACCGGGAGGTGAGCGCAAAATGGTCATCAAGATGAATCTGTGGTGGGATAATAATTTGACGCCTTTTGACGAAGCCGCCAATTTGTTTTAAAGCAAAAATCGTTTACAGCACCATGTGCTTCTGGGTCCTGATCTTGGCTTGCTCAAATTCGTCACCGCTTATGACCGATGCGGTATCTACCGCCACATCCACTTTCTGCGAATTGCTGGTTTCCTCCGCAGTAATGTGGAGCTGACCCTCCGCATTCAATTCGTATGTGATTTCGATCGGAGAATCTTCCGGAAGATCCGGGGGAAGGTTCAATACCGCTTTTTTTATCTCTATTGCATTGTCCACGGGAATTTCCACATTGCCGGTTTCGCTTTCCATTATACGGATCAAAACGGTTTTCTGGCTGTCGCCGGCAGTATAGAATTTCTTTTTAACGCGCACGGGTACCGCTGTATTTCTAAGCACAAGGTTGAATACGATTTCCTCGTTGTTGGGATTGTGGGCAACCACCCCGAAGCTTTTACTGGTGACGTTTTTAACCTGAAGCATTGCATTTTCCACGGAAGGAAGGGTATATCCGCTTTCGTCCGCAAGTTCTCTGGCCGCTTCCTTGAAATCTTCGGTCGATATTTCTTCCTTGTCGATCATTTCGGAAAGGCTTTCCGGCCGCTCTATGATTTTATTGGTTTTTTCCGAAATGCGCCTGATGAGATCGTCGTTCAGCGCCAGTTTCCATCCGTATATGGCGGCTCCCTTGGCCACCGCTTCATCCGGATCAAAAACCTTCGGCGTCATGTTGAATTCGCTGGATATCCGTTCAACGACTTGCGGCATCCGCGTCGCGCCGCCCACAAGGATGAATTCGTCAAACGAATCAAAGCCTTTTGCCTTTGCAGCATCAAGCATTTCCCTTGTAAAGTCGATTGTCCGGTAAAGAAGGTCTTCGGTGAGTTCTTCCAGTTTTTCCCTTTCCAGCATCAGCTTGATGCGCTGGCCGCCATGGGTTATGGCGATGGGTGTTTTGCCGCGCTGTGAAAGGCTTTTTTTGGCTTTTTCCGCTGAAAGCTGGAGGTCCTGCCACGTGTCCGGATCATCGAGGATGTCGTCGGCAATGCCGGTTTCTTCCTGAAACTTTTCAACCAGGTAAGAAACAATACGGTCGTCCCAGTCTTTTCCCCCCAGGTTATGGTCGCCGCCGGTGCATATGACTTCCACGGATTCCTTGCTGATATAGATCATGGTGACATCAAACGTGCCGCCGCCAAGGTCATATACAAGGACCGTTTTCTTCTGGGACGTGTCGAGGGAGCCGTAGGCGATAGCTGCCGCCGTCGGTTCGTTTATGATCTGCCTGACGTTCAGCCCGGCTATTTCGCCGGCCTTACGTGTTGCCTCCCGCTCATTTATACCGAAATAAGCCGGGCAGGTGATTACGACATCGGTAATCTCCTCGTCCATGTAGTCTTTTGCATCCTGGACGAGTTTTTTCAGAATGTAGGCGGAAATTTCCTCCGGCCGGTAACGCTGCCCCCCAAATTCAAAAATAAAATTCGGTTCCCCCATTGAGCGCTTGATAAAGGCGACCACTTCATTGGGATAAAGCTTGGCGCTTTCTTTTGCTACTTCTCCGACCACGATGTTGGCTTCGTCGAAAAACACCACGGAAGGCGTAACCCGTTCGTTTTCCGAATTGGGAATGATAACCGCTTTTCCGAATTCATCCACGTAGGATATGGAGGAGTAGGTTGTGCCCAGGTCAATGCCGAAGATGTGTTTTATCGATTTTTTACTCAACTGTCGCCTGCCTTGTCATTATGGTCGTTGTAGGTATAAATCGAAACCATTTCCGGCCGGATAACCTTGCCTTCCCACTCATACCCGGGCCGGAGGCTTTCTGCAATGAGTCTGTTTTTTTCGGGGTTGTCGGTTTCAACTTTTTTAATTATACGCTGCCTGGCGGAGTCAAACGTGTTTTCCACACCGGTGAACGGGTATATCCCTTGAAACGTAAAAATATCTTCAAGATCCGATGCGATCTGGCCCATGAAATCGAGGAGAACGACCGAGGCGCCTTCCGGCTGTTCCGTGTTTTCGTAATGGGCCTTGAATTTCCTTGTATCGTCAATAACCTTGATAATGTCCGTAATCATGGAAAGGAGATGCTTCTTGATGATGCCGTCCCTGAAGTCCTGGAGCTGCCGGTGCAGATCATCTATAATCTGGTTTTTGTGTTCGTCGTATTTGATCTTTCCTTCGAAATGGCCGGCAAGCTGGTCTATCCGCCGGCCGATGCCTTTGATTTCGGAAAGGATTTCCGCTTTATTCAAATCGTTTTTATCGCTGTTTCCGGGCTGTTTCTCAAAAGCATTTTGTTCTTTTTCGGCTGCTTCTGCAGGGCCGGTGCCATCGTCATTACCGGTTTTTCCCCGCTGGGAAGCATTGAGATCGGGTTCCTCCTCGTCCAGCATAATACCTATTTCCAATAAGTCGTCGACTTCATGCCCAACCTGGCTTTTTTTATCGGATTCGTCGTTGTTGGTGTGATTCATATGGGATTACCGAAACTTATTGAACAGCGTTTTTGTATTTCAAACAATGCCTGCCGATTATATCGGTATTAAACGGCAGATGGCCTTGCTTGTCAAGCAAAATCTATGTTTGGTTGCGATCAAATCCTTTTAAATATGGGTGGTTATGGATTGACCAGGCATCGTCCCGCCCCGGTTTTCCGCCATTTTAAAAACGACTTTTTCCGAAACCGCCTGATAGCAACCTTTTACGCGTGCCTCTTATTTCAAAAAATCGGACACCTGTTGTCTTAGCCAGTTTGTCCATCCGGCTATGCCGTCCCCGGTTTTGGCGGAAACCTCGAATACCGACATTTTGGGGTTGAGCCGTGAAATATGGCCGTACAGCGTGTTCATATCAAAATCCGACAGGGACAGCATGTCGGTCTTGTTTATGACGAGGACGTCACTGGTTGAAAACATCAACGGGTATTTCAAGGGTTTGTCATCGCCTTCCGGGACACTCAAAATCATGGCGTTTTTTATGGCGCCGGTGTCAAATTCCGCCGGGCAGACGAGATTGCCGACGTTTTCAATAAATACCAGGTCAAATGCCTCGCTTCCCAGCGCTTCCAGCCCCTGAGCCACCATATGCGAATCAAGGTGGCAGAATCCGCCCGTCCTCAACTGAACACAGGCAACCCCCGCTTCCCGGATTTTTTCAGCATCCACCATCGAATCGATATCCGCTTCGATTACGCCGATGGAAAAATCGTGTTTCAGTTCGGCGATGGTCTGCAGCAAAAGGCTCGTCTTGCCCGCACCCGGGGAAGACATGAGGTTGACCACAAAGGTTTTATCCGCTTCCAGTTTCCGGCGCAATGTTTGTGCGGCAAGATCATTGTCCGAAAGAATCTCTTCTTTTATTTCGATCAGCTTGATTTCATCCATAATAATTGCTACTTTGCTTCCATTTCCTTGATGTGATACTGTCGCCCGGACTCCAGCGAAAAATCCCCCGTGGCCCCGCATCCCGGGCAGGTTGATTGGCCGATCATGGCCTTTTCGATTTGAAAAGTGGTGCCGCAGGTGTTGCACGCAAGAACGATGGGAACCCTGTTTATTTTAAGCACGGCCCCTTCGGCGACCGTTCCTTTGCTCAGGTAATCGAAATAATGCTGCATCCATTCGTCTTCAAGGTCGCTTAACTCCCCGATATCCAGTGTTATGGAGACAATCTGGGTAACATGACCTTGAAGGGCATGCCGGGTGACGATGGTCAGGATGTTCTCTGTTATGGGCA
>PUOB01000125.1 GCA_003551985.1 Desulfobacteraceae bacterium
TTCAGCATATAAAATTTCAGATTGTTGATAATACGGTTTAACACGTGCACCATCCTTACAAAAAAGCGGTTCATTGATGCGCTTCCTTCGTCAGCACATCCTAAGACTCTGCTGCTGCCACGTCATCACAAGATGCTCGTTGTCGTTGTCGTCATCGTAATCGGTTTTTTTCAAAAAATCATTATCCGGTGTTGTCGAGTACCTTTCTCATGGCCAGCGCCAGTTCGTTTCTGGTCAGGGGCTTTTGAAGCATACAATTGATTTCCAGGTCAAGGGCTTTTTCCCGGGTATGCGTGTCATTGTATCCGGTACACAAGATGACCGGGATGTCCGGGCGCACCCGGCGGAGCTTTTCAACAAGCTCTATACCCGCCATTTCCGGCATAGCCTGGTCCGTCAGCACCAGGTCGATCTGGTCGGGCCGGGAAGTGAAAATCTCGAGGGCCTCCGTGCTGCTTGTCGTGGCCGTCACGTGATACCCAAGGCTCTCGATCACCTGCTGCTGCAACTCCACGATCCGATGTTCATCATCTACCAGCAAAACCCGCTCATCACCCGGCGGATCCAGTATTGAATACATCCCCTTTTCGATTACGCCATTCGATTCTTGGGTTACGGGGAGATAAACATCAAAGCGGGTTCCGCTGCCCACTTCGCTGTTGACAATGATTGTGCCGCCGGCATTTTTAACGATGCCGTAGGTTACCGAAAGACCCAGGCCCGTTCCTTTTTCACGTGTCTTGGTCGAAAAATACGGCTCGAAAATTTTCTCCGTAAGTTCCGGATCTATGCCGCATCCGTTGTCCGATACGGAAAAAAGGAGGTACGGGCCCGGAGAGACCCGATCAAATGCAGGACAGGACCCATCGGCCACCTCGACTTGTTTTAAGCATACATGAATAAGGCCGCTTCGCGCGGCATCCATTGCCTGGTATGCATTGGTGCAAAGATTCATGACCACCTGGTGTATATGCGACTGGGTGATCAGTACTTTTCCAGTTTCACCGGCGATATCGGAGGTGATCGCTATGTTGGCCGGAACAGTGGTTTGGAGCAGCTTGATGTTTTCCTTGATAGCCGGCTGAATCATAACAGGAGCCGCGTCCTTTTCCCCGCTGCGGCGGCTGAAGTTGAGAATCTGCTCGACGAGTTCCCGGGCGCGGTTCGCCGAATTCATCACTTTTTCAAGGTTCTCGTATGTTTTGCTGCATACCGGCACCCCTTTCATCGCAAGATCCGTGTACCCGACGATGGGAAACAGTATATTGTTGAAGTCATGGGCGATTCCGCCGGCCAGGGTGCCTATGGATTCCATCTTCTGCGACTGCTGCAGTTGCTCCTCAAGTTCTTTTTGCTTTTCACGCGTCTTGATTCGTTTTGTGACATCTCTTGCAATCCCCTGGAACCCGATGGGATTGTCATTTTCATCCCTGCGAAGGGAAATCGAGACGTCAAGGAAATAAACGGTGCCGTCTTTGCGAATCCACTTGAAGTCAAAGGCTCTTATCGGTTTGCCGGTCCTGAAGACGTAGTTGAACTGTTGGTATACGGCCCTCCGGTAATCTTCATGGACAATATCCGCATAGTTTTTCCCGTACAATGCCTCACAGTCGTATCCCAGCATGCGGCACATGGGGGTGTTGAAAAATATATAATTGCCCACGAGATCGACTTCATAATATCCATCATCAATGGTTTCAAGTATATTGCGGTATTTTTGCTCGCTTTCCCGGAGGGCTTTTACGGCTTCCACGCGTTCGGTGACATCCCTTGAAATCCCCCGTACCCCGACCGGGTCGCCTTTTGCATTATAGACCACGGAGGACATGTATTCCAATATCACATGGTCCCCGCGACGGTTGACAACGTTTAAATAGCCGCTGTCAGAGCCGTTTTGCCGGATGCGTTCGAGGTAGCCGGAAACCCCCTGCTTATATTGATCGGGAACGAGATCGCGGATATTCATTCGCCTGATGTCGTTTTTAGTATAATCGGATTCTCTTTGACGGGCGGGGTCGTAGTCCTGAATGTTGCCGTCCATGTCATGATAAAACAGGTAGTCGTTGAAGTGCTTGGTGATGTCGTTCATGAACGTTTCGTGTTCACGGGCGATTTTCAGCTCATGGGTGAGGTTGCGCAGTTTTTTTTCAAATTCAACGGTCTGACGGCGAAAGTGGTTCATGATAAGGATAATGACGGAGAGCAGTGCAAGGACAGCCAGCAAAATGATTCCTTGCAGGGGCCATGCCGGTATGTTCAGCCCGCCTGCGGCAATAATGTTTTTGGCGGCGGGCGGGGCGTGATCAAAGGCGTTTGCGCTGGTCCGGAAGCACAAAAAAGTTATGAGCAGTTGCCACAGTGTGGACCAAAGCATTGGCCAGGGTGCTGATTTGACAGGTTTGATCATTCTATACCATGCCTTAAGTCCCACCGCAAGCGCATCTTCAGTGAGCAATAGGGTCTGATGCCATATCCATGTTTCTGTAGATTGACGGCAAAACAGCTTTTTTTGTGATTGGTATACTACTTTTGCAAATATTCCCTGTCCTGTCAAAGAAAAAAATTAAATTGCTCTTGAATTGCACCATCAACACTGTTAAGAAAGTAAGGATATGGTCGTTTCGGAGATCCAGATAAAAAAGCCTTGTTCATAATGCACAGAGACCCAATACCGGCGACGAGTATGCGGCAGCAGCCCCAAAAGCAATTCCATAAAGGCGTGGCAGAAGCGATCCACGCCTTTTTTGTGCCGCGCTTGTACCGGATGCAACCCATCTAATCGGGGGAGAATATGCCGAAAGTCGCCGATATAATACGCATCATCGATCAAATGGCACCACGGCGACTGGCGGAGGAATGGGACAATGTCGGGTTGCACTTCGGGAATCCGGATTGGCCGGTTTCAACTATTTTTGTTTCCCTCGATCCCACCGTCCAGGCCGTTGAAGCTGCCGCAGCCGCTGGTGCGGACATGCTTGTCACTCACCACCCGTTGATTTTCAAGCCCCTTAAACAGATCAACACCGGAAGCCCTGCCGGCGCTGTTATCGATTTTGCCGCCCGCAATCGCATCGCCGTTTTTTGCGCCCATACCAACCTGGATGCGGCAGCCGGGGGCATCAACGACGTTTTGGCCGAAAAAATCGGCATGAAAGTGACCGGGCCCCTGTCTTATGTGCCTGAAGCGCAGCGCTACAAGATCGTTGTGTTTGCACCGCCTTCAGATGTGGACCCGATTTTCGACGCCATATCGGACACCTCCGCAGGCCGCATCGGTAAATACACCCGGTGTGCCTTCTGTTCCGAAGGCGTCGGGCAATTTGTCCCGGGCCCGGAAAATCGGCCGCATACCGGAGCGCCGGGGCGCCTGAGCCGGGCCGATGAAATCCGCATTGAAATTCCGGTGGAGGTTGAGTACCTGGATACGGTGATAAGCCGCATCAAAAACCGCCACAGCTATGAAACGCCGGCATACGACGTTTATCCCCTCCACCGGGAGAAATCCGCAAAAGGCATTGGACGCATCGGAGCGTTCGAAGAGGCCCGGCCGCTTTTGCAGCTTGCCGGCGACATCAAGGCGGCCTTGTCTTTGAAAATGGTCAAGATTGCGGGTCCGCCGGATCTTCTTGTAAAAACAGGGGCCGTCTGCTCCGGCGGCGGCGGGGGCATGGTGGGCGATTTTCTCTCCGCCGAAGCACAGGTATATATCAGCGGTGATTTGAACCATCATGCGGCCCTGGATATTGCGGCAAAAAACCGGGGCCTTGTTGATATCGGTCATTTTGCCTCGGAGCAGCTTTATGTGCCGGTGCTTTGCAGCCGTATCCGGGAAGCACTGAACAAAAAATCCATGGGGGTCGACGTGATTCCCTGGAAGGAAGAGCCTGATCCGTTTGAATATGTATAATCAATTCTTCTGGATTTCACGCGCCTTAATCTTGTCACACCTTGGCGTGATTGCTTTGCCGTCAAAAAGTCGGCTTTTGTCTCCCGATTCACGTCGGGTTCTTTGTAGGGGCGAATAATCATTCGCCCTTATGGTTCTGAAAAGTTTGACAAGTCTGACGACTTCGCAAAAAGTCCAATATCTGCGTTACGCGCGATTTCCGAAGAAATTCACGTACGCTTAATCGGGCGAAAGATTTTTCGCCCCTACATTTAAAGGTTGCGCAAGCCTTGATCTTGGCCTTTTTACAAAGTCGTCTGGCTGCGACTTTTACGAGTTCATTAACCTTTGATATATGTACATGGATAAGTGCCATGCCGCCCATTACAAGAGAAAATCTGGAATTGATGATCGCATTGCAGGCCACCGAAACCGATGCCGCTGAAATTGAGGCGATTCTGGATGGCCTGCCCGCTCAATCCGCAGCGCTGGAACGAGAGCTCGACGAGATTACCCGACTGGTCGAGTCAA
>PUOB01000334.1 GCA_003551985.1 Desulfobacteraceae bacterium
CCGTTGATCTGCTTGCGCATGTCTGTGCTGCCGGCTGCCAGGTACACGCGGGTATGATGCGGCAAAAACATCACAGCCTCGACAGGACGCCGATGAGCTGTTGCAGGGCTACCGGATCAAAATCACGCTCAACGGCCACCTGGCAGTCGCCGACCATAAGCCGCAGGGGAGCAGGCTGTTTTTCGTTTTCCGGGGTTACCCGGAGCTCGACAAACGCAGGACTCGCCTGCGAGTTAAGCCTTTTCTTCCAGTACTGGAACTGGTGGCGGCTGAGATTGTTCTCCCGGCAGTAATCCACCTGGGACCGGCCGCTGGCAGACCAGTCCTTGAGATGCTTTTTCCAGATGCGGCGCTTTCTTGCATTTTCGGCTTTTCGGGATTGAGCCATGATGCCTCCTTCATGAATTGTAATTTTCGGAGGATCATGGCATAGTCCTTTTATGCTGTGAAGATGGGTTTTATTGAGCGGTTACATTTGATGGATTTAAGTGAAATAGCCAATGAACATCTGAAAACGATCAATCTCAGCTGGGATTTTGCCCGGGACCCGAATCACGATATCACAGATATTTCACTGGAAAAAGTCAACCAATTCATTGAAAACTCGAACCATTTTCGGGATATCCCCATCAACGATGATCCATTGACCGTGCTTAAAAAGTTTGAACTGCTGCGTGAAAATGCGATCTCTTTTGGCTGCTATCTGCTGTTTTGTAAAAATCCTTCCATGGTCGCCACAATTGATGCGGGCCGTTTTGATTCGGAAACCATCATAAAGGACAGCATCACGATCCGAAATGATCTTTTTTCCGAAGTGGACGTGTGTATGGAATTTGTACATAAACACATAAGCAAGCGATTTATTATTTCAGGAAAAGCCCAAAGAGATGAGGTCTGGGAATACCCGCTTGAAGCAGTAAGAGAAATCATAATAAATATGATCGTTCACAGAGATTACAGGGCGCAAGGAGATTCCACCATAAAAATATTCAACGACAGAATCGAATTCTTTAATCCGGGCTCCCTGCCCAAAGGAGTAAGAATGCAGGACATTCTTTCCGGAAAAATGGCCTCCAATCCAAGAAACAAACAGATCGCATCAGTATTTAAAGAAGCCGGAATTATTGAAAAATATGGTTCCGGGATTAAACGGGTAAGACAATCGATGGCAGACGCAGGTGCACCAGCCCCTGTTTTTGAAATAATTGCAAATAATTTTAAAGTAACATTGTTTTCGATTAAAGAAACAAAAGGTGGCGGAGTAAATGGCGGAGTAAATGGCGGAGTAAATGAGTTGTTAGATTTTATCAAATCCAATCCCGGTAAAAGATCGAAAGATATCAAAGCAACCCTGAATTTATCCCAAAGAACATTGGAACGCTGGCTAAAAGAACTGCGCGATCAAAATAAAATTGAATTCAAAGGTTCACCCAAAGCCGGAGGATATTATTTTCTGGATAAGTGACCCCAACAGGCATTTTAAAGATAAATCGCGTTTTGTCGGGCGTTTCCAGGCGTCGGGTAAGTTTACGCTCTTTCATTACATCTTCAGCGATATAAAGTGGGCCGTAGGGGCTTGAAAAAAATTGACGGCATAGATGTCATCCCGTACTGATGTATACTATTTGCATTCGTACATTTTCATTGTTCTGCTTTTGACCATTTGCCGCAGGAATAAATTCGCTTTCGCCCTTGACTTTGCCCTTGCGCCGCAGGCATAAATTCGCCCTTGCTTTTTTTGCCTTTGATTTCGTTCTTTTTCCGTGTTTTTCCGTGTATTCCGTGGGCAAACGCTTTTGACCTCCGCCCTTTTTCTTGTATTACATCGGCAAAAAGAACAAATAATAAGGAAGGTCTGACCCCATAAACCCATTGCAAAACTCAGCCCGAAGGCTTATTAATGAACAGAAGAAAACTGCTTTTAAAAATTCTTGGCGGTTCCAAAAATATACGTTTTTCTGATATGATAAATCTGGCTATCGGATTTGGTTTTGAAATTTCAAGAATTGAAGGCAGCCATCATATTTTATCAAGACCTGATATCCCTGAATTGGTGAATCTCCAGGATGTCAAAGGCCAGGCAAAACCCTATCAGGTCCGCCAATTTTTGAAACTGGTGGAAAAGCATAACCTTACGCTGGAGGACAAGTAATGAGGGACTACCACATTAATATTTTTTATTCAGAAGATGATGGCGGGTATATTGCCGACATCCCTGATCTTGATGCTTGTTCCGCGTTTGGCGAAACACCTGACGAGGCGTTGCGTCAAGTACAGCAGGCAAAAAAAATATGGCTGGAAACAGCCAGAGAAAAAGGGAAATCTGTTCCGCCGCCGGCCTATCGTCCCGTAATCTACCAAACGGTATCCGCCTGATGCCGACGCAGAAATACACCCCTCGTCATACCGGCCACCGATCCGGGATCCAGGAAATTTAACAATATTCCTTTTAAGAAAATCAAATGGACGGCCGCATCGGCATTTATCCCATGCTGCCGCACCCGAATACCGAGAGTTCCGCCCCGGCGACGTCAGCCATTCGCTGGCCGATATCACCAAAGCCAAAACGCTTTTGGGTTACGCACCGAAATTTTCAGCAGCCGCCGGTCTGACGCTTTTGCCCTTGACCAAATACGCTTTTGACGTTCGCCGTTTCCCTTGCTTTTGCCCTTGCGCCGCAGGCATAAATTCGCTCTTGCTTTTTTTGCCTTTGATTTTCGCCCTTTTTCCGTGTTTTTCCGTGTATTCCGTGGGCAATGCGCTTGACGTAAGCTTTTGACAAATACCGCTATATAATTGAAAACTCCTCTCATTTGTCCTATATTATGAATACGGCAAATTAATAGGAGGGCAATGATGAAAAACATGAAATACGTCGTGTACAAAGAAGATATGTACTTTGTTTCTCAATGCCTTAATGTGGACGTTTCCAGTTTTGGAGAATCAATAGACGAAGCAATTTCAGCCTTGAAGGAAGCAGTTTCTTTATACTTCGAAGATGAATAAACTTCTGCTAATTTTAGTCTTGATGAAGTGGGAGCTTTTATGATGGAAAAAAAGAAATACATATATTTTTTTGATAACGACATGTGGTTAGGATATTGGGAAGAATTTCCAGACTATATGACCCAGGGTGTCACATTGGAAGAACTTCAGACGAATTTAAAGGATCTACCAGGATTTGACCGGTGGAAGTATTCCCTGTGTACGCCATGTCGGTGAAATGGAAGTTGCATGAACCGGAAGGATTTAATCCGGGATATCAAACGCATGGGGTGTAAATTTATTCGACATGGTGGAAAGCACGACTGGTATCAAAATCCAGTTACAAAGGCATGTCAACCGGCTCCAAGACACCGGGAAATCAATGAGATTCTGGCAAAAAATATTTGAAAAAACTGAAAAATTGATACCTATATTCAGTGTTGTCCGGTTAGGTTTTTGTATGTAATCATAAATTCGCCCTTGCTTCTTCCCTTGGTTTTGCGCCGCAGGCATAAATTCGCCCTTGCTTTTTTTGCCTTTGATTTTCGCCCTTTTTCCGTGTTTTTCCGTGTATTCCGTGGGCAAACGCCCTTGACCTTCGTGTGTTTTCCGCAGACAAACAACTTTTTTTGATGACTTCAGTTATATTTCTATGTTAAATTTTCATTGAATTGATGTCGTGTGAGAATAAATTTTTTTCAATATGTTACCGTGACAACGCCTCAGGATTTAAAAAATTAAAGTAAAGACAAGCCCATGACAGAGCGATTACTGCTTGATACGGATAACAATGGTAACCTGAAGGGGTTGCCGAAATTTCCTCCTAACAAAAAGGTGGAAGCCATTTTTCTGGTAGTTGACGGACCGGATCAAAAAACAACAGGTTCACACCGCGTTCCACATAAGGATATTGCCGGAAAAATTCAGATAATGGGCAACGTCTTTGACAGCGTTTCTGAAGATGACTGGAATTTGCCTAAGTGATTGTAATGGATACGCACATTTGGCTGTGGTGGGTTAATGAAGATACTGGTCTTCTTGGGGAGGTCAGAAAGAATTTAATCCAAAGCGCTTCGATTGCAGCCGTCTCGGCAATAAGTTGTTTTGAAATTGCATGGCTTGATGCACATTCCCGGATTAAATTGCCCTTCAGCAGAGCAGACTGGTTTGAAAAGGCATTGGAAGGGTCCGATGTTCGACTTTTACCACTAACGCCTGCTATTGCCAGCTTAGCTGTGGATTTGCCTGAACATCACAGCGACCCGCAAGACAGGATTATCATTGCCACCGCGCTTAGATATGATGCACAACTGATGTCCGCAGACAGCAAATTTCCCCTTTACAAAGAACTCACAGGCAAATTGGTTTAATCCGAATTTATGGCTTTCATCCATATCAGGGCCGCCATATTCCGGTGGCTGC
>PUOB01000173.1 GCA_003551985.1 Desulfobacteraceae bacterium
ATGTTGGTAAACGGCGTCTGGAACCCGACCCGGGTCGGAATATTGATGTTGAATACGAACTCCTGCAGCGCCTGCTTGACCTCCCGGAAGGAAAGGTTGTCGTAACGAATGAACGGGGCAAGGAGGGTGTCAAAGCTGGAGACCGCCTGCGCGCCTGCGGCTTCCCCCTGCAGTGTATAGAAAAAATTCACAACCTGTCCCAGAGCGGAGCGGAGATGCTTGGGCGGCGAGCTTTCCACCTTGCCCGCCACGCCCATGAAGCCGCTTTTAAGAAGGTCGACAAGGTCCCATCCGACGCAATAAACGGAAAGCAGGCTCAGGTCATGGATGTGGAGGTCTCCGCCCGTGTGCGCGTCTCTAACCTCGGGTGGATAAATCCGGTTCAACCAGTATTCGGCCGTGATATCGGAAGATATGTAATTGTTGAGCCCCTGGAGGGAAAAGCTCATGTTGCTGTTTTCCTTGATTTTCCAGTCGAGCTTCTGGACATAGTTTTCAACGAGCGCCACATGCGCCCGGGTTGCGATCTTCCTTAGGTGGGCGTGCTGTTCCCGATAAATGATATACGCCTTGGCCGTCTGGAAGTAGGGGGAATCGATAAGTACGCGCTCCACAATGTCTTGGATTTCCTCAACTTCCGGAGGGCTGGAGATCTGCATTTCGTGGGCAAGGGACAAAACACGAAGGGTCATCTTCTTTGCGGCGTGCTCATCAAACTCTCCGGTGGCCTTGCCCGCCTTTGCAATGGCGGCCGTGATCTTGCTGCCGTCGAACGCGACGACCTGGCCGTTTCTTTTTTTTATATGGGTAAACATGCAGGCGCTCCTTCCTCAACAGGGTTAATAAGGTAACCGATTTTATCGGCGCCAAGCGTTATCTATTCTAGAATTTAACTATATATTGAAAAATGTCAACAAAAAAACGCAATATATTGTGTTTTGTCTGTTCGGAAAAGCGGTCGCAAAACCGCCTTTAATGGGGGCTTTCCATGGCCGCGGGGCGCTTGGCGGGCGATGTGATCCATATATAATCCGCCGCGGAAAGATCAACGGGCTTACCCGCCGCAAGGGGTTTGACGGTCCGGTAATCAAGGCCGGTCCGATAATGGGCTCGCCCGGGAATGCCCCAGCCTCTGATAATATGGCCTTTCCCGGCGAACACCACCACCTGTCGGGTGGTCGCATGGCGGCTTACCTCCGCCGCCATAAATTCATCGCGCACGACCTGGGCGGCGTAAAAATCTTCGAACGCATAGTGCCGGGTCACATGGTCGGCGTGATTGTCGTAGACGCTTTTGACATAGTCCCGGTGTTTTGCATCGTCAAGGTCGATGCGATCCGGAACCTGGTCCTTCTGGTACGGCAGCAGCGAGTCAATGCCGCCGGCGGCGATTTTTGACGGAATGTGGAATTCAATGTTGAGCCCCTTGAGCGGTATGCCATTTTCCCGAATGTAGTGAAGCTGTTCGCGGTAGAGGGCAAAATCGAACCGCCAGGTCGCATACCAATGCGTCTTCCGGAGAAATGCC
Source organism: Desulfobacteraceae bacterium (assembly GCA_003551985.1). The sequence goes on from PUOB01000173.1 coordinate 1,529, forward strand.
TCCTCTGAAAGATCGCCTTCCACCCACCGGCTCAACACGTCCTGGTATGGGCGGGCAAACATTTCCATACCGACGGCGATATCCGGGTTCCGCTCATAAAGCGCTTTCAGGATGTCAAGCTGAACCTCGTGGTGATCGGCATTGACATGGGTTTCACCGACATATACAGTGGATACGGTTGCGAGGTCCGCGATCATCTCGTCAAAGGAGACTTCCCGGCCTGTTTGGGCGTCAAGGATCGTATCAACCGGGTAAGGCGCTTCGGTTGCCGGCATTTTTGTGTCAGGCCCGGGCCCATGCAGCGCGGCGCAACCGGACGCAAACAAAAACAAAATGATCAGGGCGGAAATCGGGAGTTTCAAAAAAACCTCCTTATCGGTTTTTTAAAGTCATGGTTTTGTAGGGGCGAATCCTTGGCTAATATAAGCGTTTGAAAAAACCGATTACGATTACGACAACGACAACGAGCATCTTGTGATGGCTTGGCAGAAGCAGGGTCATAGGATGCGCTGACGAAGGAAGCGCATCGATGAACCGCAACGCAAAAATAATGACAAATTAAACGACCATCATGCAGCGTGAAAACGGTTCGGCCGCCAATTTGATGTTCAAAAAAGAAGTCGCTCCCGGGCACTATTACAAAATTGCATGCGGGGCCGGGGCCATGTTCATGCTGTTCATTTCCCTGTTTTCAGCGGCAGGGCTCAGGGTCGCGGCGGAATACCCGGACCCCTGGATCGCATGGGTGCCATGGACCCTCTGGGTTCTAAGCACCGGTGGATTCGCCGCGATGGTCGTGCGCATCAAAAGACGGTGGACGTCATATAAATAACCGTTTTTTCGACACGAAATAAAAGCTTTCGGGCGACATCAGGCGCAAATGCTCCAAAAAGAAATGCACGATCATGGCCGTAACCCCCCAGATCACGATATTGTCATCCCTCTCCCGGCCGGCCGGATATATAAGGTTGGCGACACCCGGGCGGCGGCCCTGGTAGTTGCCGGCGACATGGGCGCTGACGAGATCCTCGAGGCGGATTTCCAGTATCTCTGAAATCTCACCGGGATCATAGCACAGTCCGGCGCGCTCCCCGTTCCACAAACCGACAAAAGCCTCTATTTCCGTCTCCCGGATGGTCTGAAACCACCCCAGGGAGCCGACCATTTCAACCTGTGACCGGTTGATGTTCAACTCTTCCTCGATCTCCCGGCAGGCCGTCGCCATGGTGTCGTCATCGTCATCATCCACCAGGCCCCCGGGCAGCGCCACCTGGTTGCGCCAGGGGTATCCCTCGGTGTCCGCCTTGAGTACAGCCAACAGGTGGGCCTCCCCTCCCTTGTCAAAAAGCGGCATTAACACGCTTGCCGGCTTGAAAATCCCGATTGAAGGGGCGCGGGGCATTTCGTGCCGCCGCAGTATGTCGATCAGGTGCGATGTTTTTATCATTGAGGGTCCTGTTAATTGGGCGAAAGATTTTTCGCCCCTACAGTGGGCGAGAGGCTTTTCGCCTCTATGGACGCCCCGTGCCCGTGCTGATTCGGGAAACACACAAAAAAAGATGCCTCGAAGCAAGACATTTATTGTTTTTCAAGAAAATCCATGAAAGACATGCTTTCGAAGCTCTCCGTGTGGATATACTTCAGGATGTCAATCATCTGGTCGGGCGGGATAAATCCCGGCCGGCTGGCGATCACTTCGGCATCCACAGACAAAAAAATGTTCAACGGAAACTGGTTTGCCCGGTATTGCCCGGCCACATCCCGCTCCGCCTCGGCATCGACCTTAATCGGGATAAAATTGTCATTGAGATAATCGCTGATGTTTTTACTTGAAAAAGTCTCGTCATCAATTTTTTTGCAGTATCCGCACCAATCGGTGTAAAAATGAAGAAAACCGGTTTTGTCGCCGGATTCAAGCGCCTCCATGCCGTCCTTGTAAGAATACCAGTCGACATCGCCCACCTCCCCGGCGATGCCGGTACAGGAAAAAAAGACGGTGAAAACCAGCAGCATGACAAATATAATTTTTGCGCCAGGGTTTATCATCGTTGCCCTCATAATATATGTTCCTATTTAATATTTTAACGGATTATAACGGGTTATACCGGACTATACCGGGAAAAGAGGTTTATGCACGCCCGGTGTCTGAATTTTTTAAAGCTACCCTGTTAAGTTAAGCCACGCAAAGCTGTTCGTCAAGAGAAGCACGCCGACCACTATCAACAAACCGCCCGCAACCGGCCCGGCATAACGGAGTGCTTTGGACGCCCCCCGGACGATTTTGAGCATGGCGGGGATAAACAGGGAAAGCAGGATAAACGGTATGGCAAGGCCGGCCGAATAGACGCCCAAAAGCCAGACACCCTGCCAGACGGTTTCCCCGGTGCCCGCGATCATGAGAATCGATCCCAGAAGCGGGCCGACACAGGGGCTCCAGCCGGCCGCAAAGGCCATTCCAACGACAAAGATGCCGGCGAGGTGGATGGGTTTTTTGCGCACCGTAAACCGTTTTTCATTTTCGAGCCGTGTAAAACGGATAATACCGGTAAGGTGAACCCCCAGGCCGATGATCAACAGTCCACCGATAATGCGGATAATGTTTCTGTATTCAGCGACCTGGGCGCCGAGAAAGGACGCTGAGGCCCCCATGACGATAAAAATAAACGAAAACCCAAGCACAAAACTGATCGTCGCGGCAAGGATGCGACCCCTGACAGCCGTATCCGGGTTTTGGGTGAGTTCCTCAATGCTGTACCCGCTGATAAACGCAAAATATGCGGGGATAAGCGGCAAAAGGCACGGCGAGACAAATGAGAGCAGTCCTGCCAGAAATGCCGCGGAATATGAAACGGTTTGGGTGAGAAGCATGGTGGTTGTA
>PUOB01000126.1 GCA_003551985.1 Desulfobacteraceae bacterium
ACCTTTTCGCCGGAACCGGGGCTTTCGGACTCGAAGCCATCAGCCGCGGGGCGGCAACGGCGGTATTTGTCGATTCAGACCGGCAGGGCATCGAAGTCATTCGGAAAAACGTAGCCGCCTGCGGTGCGGGCGACAGGACCCATGTATGTTGCACGGACATACAGGCCGGGCTCAATCCGGTCGCGGCGACGGGAATTTCTTTTGATGTTGTATTCATGGACCCCCCCTACAAAAGCCGCGCGGTCCGTCCTGCGCTTGAAAACCTCGCCCGGACGCCGGTAATGAAAAAAGGCGCGATCATCATTGTCGAGCATGGCCCATACGAAGAAATCCCGACGGATATAACGGGAATGGACGTCATTGACCGCCGGAAATACGGAAAAACCCTTGTCACGTTTTTCCGGTGGCGGTAAGATGCACTCGTAAAAAGGACAATTTCCCCCGGCGGCACCGGGTGTTGCCCTTGCAACTGCAGGAGAACGCTTATATCTCTATGGCTTTTTTCGACGCGCCCTGTGACGTGGCTGAACGAATAAACGGCAATGCCACAGGTCGCTTGTCTGCGCCAATTGTAGGGGCGAAAAATCTTTCGCCCGAATAGCGGGCGAAAGATTTTTCGCCCCTACGGGCAACCCCCTGCAATTGTTCCTACGGGCAACACCCGGCACCGCCGGTGGAAATTGCTCATTTTATATAGTGGCTTAACGAAAACCGTGAACTTGGCGAAAAATCCTGGTTTTCGTCAGGCCACAAATAAACGGCAATGCAGTCACGCCATGGCGTGATGAAATTCTGAGAAAACAGAAGCGTGCAAAAAGGATGTTTTATGGAAAAAATCGCTATCTATCCGGGGTCGTTTGATCCGGTCACCAACGGGCACATCGATATCATCAAGCGCGGCTTGAAGCTCTTTGACCGAATTATCATCACAATTCTCGAAAACCCCTCAAAATCGCTTCTATTCACCCTTGATGAGCGAATCGCCCTTTTAAACGAATCCCTGAAAGAAATCGACCACATCGAAATCGCATCCTATCATGGCCTGCTGGTCGATTATGCTAAAAAACGCAACGCTATCGCTATATTAAGGGGAATGCGGGCCGTCTCCGATTTTGAATACGAATTTCAGATGGCATTGATGAACCGCAAGCTGGAAAGGGAGATCCAGACGGTTTTTTTGATGACCGGGCTTCGCTGGATATTTACAAGTTCATCGATCATCAAGGAAGCCGCCAAGTTCGGCGGGGATATCGAAAGCATGGTGCCGGCCGTGGTCAAAGATAAGCTCGAGGAAAAATTCAACGTCCGGATCAATTGCAACGGCGCCGGCGAAAACGAACGGCCATTGGTATAACCGTGCCCGAACGAAAGCGCCGTCACTCGTTTTCCGGCTTTGCGCGCGAAACCCATTCCAATAAAAGCACCAGGACTATCCCTGCAGCCATCAGGCAGACGGGGGCTACCAAATCCGGGCCAAGCGCCGGCAGCACGTTGCCCGTCAGCGCCTCATCCTTCCACGGCCATATCCGGCGAAGCGATCCCAGCATCAATCCCGTCAAAAAAGCCATGGTCACGGGCCGGAATCTTTCGAGAAAATATTTCAGAATTCGCGAAAAAGCCGCGAGACCCACGGCGCACCCGGCCGCGAAAACAGCAATGACCAGCATATTTTCAGGTAGAAACGGGTTTTTAAGGGTGCCTACGAGAAATTCGTACTTGCCCAGGATAACCAGGATAAAGGCGCCGCTCAAGCCGGGCAGAATCAATGCGCAGATGGCGAGCATCCCGGAAAAAAACACAAAGGGAAGGGTTTCCGGCGTTGCGGCGGGAACCATGCCGACCAGAACGAACGCGAGCCCCGCACCGGCAACAAACATCACGCCCGTTGGAACGTCCCACTGATCGACTTTTCTTCCGACAGATATTATTGATGCCGCAATAAGACCGAAAAAAAGGCTCCAGGTCGGCACCGGGTAAAATACCAGGAGGTGGCTCATCAGCCTGGCCAGGCTGATGACGGCGGCGGCGATGCCGACAAAGAGAAACAGGAGGAACCGGATATGCAGATGCGCCATCGCGCCCTTGAGATCCAGGCGCAGCAGGCGGGCAATCACTGTCGCGTCAAACGACCGGATCGCAGCCAAAAGCTGTTCGTAGATGCCGGTTATCAGGGCGATGGTGCCGCCGGAGACGCCGGGTACGGTATCCGCCACCCCCATGCACGCACCTCTCAAAGATAACCCCAGGGCCTCCCTCCCGGTCCGGGGGCCCGGGCTCGCCATGAACGCTTTCTTCCAGGACAGGGCTCTCTCCGGCTTCACTCCGCTTTCCATCCCCGCTGACCGATGAGCTTTACAAAACGGCACCCGCCAAGCTCCGTCTGGTGAAGCCCTTTTTCATCCCGGTAGAGCTTTACCAGCTGCTGGGAAGACGACGAACCAACCGGGATGACCATGCGGCCGCCCATGCCAAGCTGATCCACGAGCGGCTTCGGAATGTCCGGGGCGCCGGCCGTTACCAGGATGGCATCAAAGGGGCTTTCCTCCTTCCATCCGAGGGTGCCGTCGCCATATCGGCACACCACATTGTAGTAGCCCAGCTTTTCAAGGATCCGCCGCCCCATCTCGTAGAGGTTTCGATTCCGCTCGATGGTATAGACCCGGTAGGCAAGCTGCGCCAGTATCGCCGCCTGGTAGCCGGAACCGGTACCGATTTCGAGGACGCGGTCATCCTTGTCCACCTGGAGCGCCTCGGTCATCAGGGCCACTATGTAAGGCTGCGAAATTGTCTGCTGATCCCCTATCGGCAAGGGATGATCGCTGTAGGCCTGGTCGATGAGCGACTCATTGACGAATTCATGGCGGGGAACGGTTTTCATGGCCTCGAGCACCCGGGAATCTCTCACCTCGCGGGCCTCGATCTGATTTTTCACCATCGATTCCCGCAAACGCTGGTATCTTCTGCCTGATGTTTCCATATTATACGCTTGTCTCTTTCCCTTAAACCTGCTGCATGACACTCAAGGCCGGCAAACAATAGCATATATAGCCCGCCGGGAATCCCTTCCGACGGGGGCTGCACCCTCACTCCGGCCGCCGCTGAACCGCCTCCGCAATCATTTAACGCAACATAACGAAAATGATTTGTATTTGCAAGCATCATGGGGTAATTATGTTGGATGAACGCCTAAAAAGCCAGATTGCGCCTCCCGATTTATAACGGGTTGTTTGTAGGGGCGAATAATCATTCGCCCGCCGTTAGGGCGAATAATCATTCGCCCCTACCGTTCTAAAAATGTTGCACAAGCCTGAATTCCAGAGTTTTTACAAAGTCGTCTGAAACCCCAACAATACCGGATTAACCATGAAGTGGCTGAAGACAACCGTGAGATACGCGTCGAGCGACCCTGAAACCGCGGTCGCCCTGATAAACGACATATTCCAGGGATTCGGGCTCAAGGGCGTAATAGAGGAATCGCCGGATGCCGATCCCGAACTGGACTGGGCGGAAAACGCGGCTTCACCGGCCGACCGGCATGCGGTGATCGGCTTTTTCCCGGAAACGCACCACGACAACAGCCACCACACGGCACTGCAAGAACAGCTTGGCAAGCTGAAACCTTCCATAATCCACAGCTTTGAAGTCACCTACGCCGACATTGACGAGGAGGATTGGGCGGAATCCTGGAAGCGTCACTTTCACCCCGTCAAAATTACCGATCGAATCGTGATCCGGCCGGGATGGCAGCCTTATGAAGCGGCAGAAGGCGAGATGGTCGTCGAGCTGGACCCGGGAATGGCGTTCGGCACGGGCACCCACCCGACCACCGCCCTTTGCATCCGGATGACACAGGATTTCATGAAACCGGGCGCGAGATTTCTCGATATCGGCACAGGATCTGGCATTCTCATGATAGCGGCCGCCATGCTGGGGGCACGCACGCTGGATGGAATCGATTGCGACCCGGTGGCCGTGGCCGTGGCTGAAAACAACCTTCTGAGAAACAATATCCCCCCCGGGGGGTTCAGCCTCGCTGAAGGCGACCGGGTTGCCGCCGTTACGGGCCCATTTGACATGATCGCCGCCAACATCGTCGCCGAGACCATCTGCCGCATGATACCGGACATTCCCCCGCTGTTTGCCCCGGACGGCATTTTCATCGCCTCCGGCATCATCATCGAAAAAGAGGCCATGGTCGTTGAAACACTCCAGGCCCACCACTTTAACATCCTCGACATCCGCCAACTGGAAGGCTGGTCGGCCATTGCCGCCCGCAAAACATAATTTACAACCGACAACTTACAACCTACAACTTACAACTTACAACCTACAACTTACAACCTAATACCCCCCCAACCGCACTGCCTCGGAAGCCGGAATC
>PUOB01000116.1 GCA_003551985.1 Desulfobacteraceae bacterium
GATAGCCGCTGCAAACAGCATCGTTAAAACAAACAGCCATAAAAAACTTCGCCTGGAAAAAGATGTCACGATGTTCATAAGGGGTTTCTCCCGGTGCATGGGGTATGTATCGGATGAGCCCCGCCTCCCGCAGGGTAAACGATAAACACCAACAATTAAATCGTAACCCCTGTTGTGTCAAGGAACTTTTGTTTTGCCGGTGTTTTGCCTTGAACAAGAAAAAGCGTGGTGGTATAATACGCTTCAAAAAAATAAAAGGTCTTTTTTCAATGGTTATTATCAGGGACATATTTGATTTTGAAATCGGTTATCTTGCTAAAAGCCCCTGCAAGGACTGCATCCGCCGGAAAGAACTCCCGGAGTGTACCGAGCAATGCCGCACTTTGTCGGAAATCCAGTTGAAACTGGCAAGGGGCGTATCGTGTACGGGACGCCATCCGTTCCTTGAATCGTAAACCGTAGCCGAGGGATATGGCCGGAGTAAAAAATCTGCTATGAAACGTTACCGTCTTCAAATCCTTTTATTCACCCTTATTCTTTTAATCCTCCCAAAACCGGGCATGCCCCAGGATAATTTCACATTCGGCATTCAGGCCAATCAAACCGCCATCGAGGTTCTTGGTGAGGTCGGGTTTTATTTGCAGCCAAGCACCTTTTATGTCGGGGCCAACGGGGTGTATTTCGAGGACAGGTACTCGATGGGGGGTCTTCATGCCATGGTCGGCAATGTGGTAGCGCCGGGGTTGACCGGAAAGATCGGATTCAAAGGGGCGGCGGGCAAATTCAAGCGTTCCGGAACTGACGATCCCAATCTTTACGCCCTTGCCTTTTCGATCTCCGGAAGATATGACCTTTCGGAAGTGATCGCCGCCCATTACATCCCCGTGATATTGCATGCCACGGTGAGCATTGCACCCAAGCCGCTCAGCTTTGATGATACGGAGCGCTTTTTTGAAACGACTTTCGGCGCCGACTGGATGTTTCTTGAAAATGCCGCCATAACGGCGAGCTATCGATTTGTGGATGCCAAATTCGAGGAGTGGCGCAGGTCCCACGGGGGGGGGTATCTCGGGTTTAAATTCATATTTTAATTCGATTGTCCCAGGTCATCGAATATGCTGAGGATGTGATTGAAAAAACCGATTACGATTACGACAACGACAACGAGCATCTTGTAATGGCGCGGCAGGATCGGGGTAACCAAAAACGCGTTGCGCCTCCTGATTCGCCCCTGCAAAAAATCCCGTGACACCGATTGTCACGGGATTTTCTTCGAACCGACAGTGCTGCGCAGTCTTGGTGAGCTCTTTTCCCCGTGGGGCCGTCAATGGCCTACGGTAATGCCTCCTTTTATGTTTTCAAAGGTCTTTACGCCAATCCCCCTGACATTGACAATATCTTCCACGGACCTGAAATTGCCGTTGGCATCCCTGTAATCGACGATCCTCTGGGCAATCGCCGGACCGATGCCCCGCAGTTGTGACATTTCTTCAACACTTGCAGAATTGATATTTACCTTGCCGGTACCTTCCGCTGTCCAGCCACTTGAGGCAAAGCCCAGCAAAATACAAACGACCATTGCCATAACAATATGCTTTCTTGATTTTACCATTTTTTCCTCCTTAATACTAAAATTTTGTATCTTTTTCCGTAAAAAATACATAATTAAAAATAAAAATGCTCACCAAGAAACGGATTTAATGACAATTAATATGTAAAAAAATCTACTATGTCAACTGAAATTATAATTTTTTTGTTTATTTTTTAGGTGAAAAGAACGCAAATTGCCCATTAATTCTTCCCGGCATATCGGTTTTTGGGGACAATTTCAAAATTTTGGAGTGATGGGCGAAAGATTTTTCGCCCCTACGGGCAATGCGGGGCAGCGGGCGGGCGAAAAATTCTTCGCTCCGGGGTAATGACGGGTAACGTATTAGAGACTTTATATGCTATATAATACGTAAAAAATGTATTGATACAGGCTTGTTTCAGGGTGCCGGCGACAACCGTTTGTGCGGGTCGAGGTGTTCCAGCTGCAAGGAAACAATACGGCTTTTTTCCATCCGGTACCCAAACCGGGACGCCGTATTGATGGGGGTGTGGTAAATCGCGCCGATCTCAAGCGGCCTTCCGGATTCATAATCAAGCTTCATGCTCGGCTTGTAAGGCACCATCTTTCTTGTCGCAGCGATCATTTTTTCTGCGAGGGCATCACCTATCTCGTAGCCGCAATGTCTTGCCGCACCGATCACTTCAAGCATAATTTCACGAAGAATCGCCTGAGCGGGGGTGCTGCTGATCAGTTCGCTGGTGTCCGCATCCAGAAGCACGCTCAACCCGTTAAAGGGCATGTTCCATACCAGTTTTTCCCACCTCGCTTTGCCCAGATCATCCGTGATCTCGACGGAGATCGACGCTTTTCCGAAAATTTCCGCAATCCGCTTCAATTCTTCGGTTATTCCGGCAGGTCGCTCATCGGCACGGTACTGACCCATGCGGATCGAACCGTAGTCAAGGTGCCGGATATGGCCGGGACCTGTCTTGTTGGAACAAAGAAAGCACAGACCGCCTGTTATCGTTGCGCCGGGAAGGATCTCAAAGACCTGTCTTTCCACGCCAAGCCCGTTTTGCAGGACGACAACGGCCCCATCCGGCTTCACTGCGCAAGGCAGTATATGCGCCAGCTTTTCGTTTGACGTGGTTTTCAGCGCAACAATCCCGATATCGCAGGGAGGCATATCCTCAGGGCGGCCATATGCATTGACCTTCGGCAGCCGTATCGTTTCGTCGACCGATTCAACCAGAAGGCCATGTTGTCTGACGTGCCCGAAATCCCTGTTGAGCAGGAAATGGACATCAAACCCGTTTTTTGCAAGCAGTGCGCCGTAATACCCGCCAACAGCGCCCGTGCCGATTATTGCAATCTTCATATTTCCACCCATAACACTGATCATGTTTTTCGTCTCTTTGGGGCAAAAGCCAATGACGACGTCGTAAAAGTCGGGGACAGAGGGCTTTGTCAAAAGGTTTTAACTTTACAGAAGAGATGCCGGGATGTCAATTTGTGAATACAACAGGAGAGGTCTTGACAAGGCGTGCATTGGGTGTAATAAAAACCGCATGAAGGTTCTGCTGATATCCGCCAATACGGAAACAATCAATATGCCGGTGTTGCCGATCGGGATGGCGGCCGTGGCATTGTCAGCCGAAAATGCCGGCCATGATGTTTTCTCCCTGAATCTTCTGGGCGAAAAAGACGTCCTTTTGTCTCTTGAAAGCGCTTTCCATAAAATATCCCCCGACGTCATCGGCATTTCCGTCCGTAATATCGATGATCAATCTATGGCGTCCCCCCAATTTCTGCTTGATGCTGTAAGGAAATACGTGGAAATATGCCGAAAAATGTCCGATGCCCCCATTGTTGCAGGCGGCGCGGGTTACAGCATCTTTCCCCGGGCCGTACTGGAATATATCGGCGCGGATTACGGCATCGAAGGCGAAGGGGAGGAAATATTCCCGCTGCTGCTTGATTTTCTGAGCCTCCGGCGCAATCCCATGTCTATCCCCGGCGTTTACCATCGCCGCTCCGAAAGGGAAAACCCGCCGCGTTTCAGCAGCCATATTCATTCGTTCCCGCTTCCATGCCCGGGCCCTCACCTTGACATGCCGCCATCGTTGAAAAAGGATGAGCTGTGGCTTCCCTACCAGACCCGGCGGGGGTGCCCCATGAATTGCAGCTATTGTTCCACGCCTGTTATTGAAGGCACAAAAATCCGAAGCCGCCATATAAAAACCGTAATCGAGAACCTGTCCCGTTTTGTTGCCAACGGTATTGACCAATTCTTTTTTGTGGACAATATCTTCAACATCCCAAAGCGGTATGCCGAAGATTTGTGCGACGCCATAACAGCCTCCGGCCTGAATATCAAATGGCGGTGCATCATATACCCCTGGCAGATTGATGAAACACTGGCGGGAAAAATGGCGCGGGCCGGATGCACCGATGTCGCCCTGGGCTATGAAAGCGGCTCGGCACCCGTTCTGTCGAAACTGAACAAAAAGTATGGACCGGATGAGGTAAGCGATATATCACGCATCCTCAATGAGATGGGAATACGGCAAATGGGTTTTCTTCTCCTGGGAGGCCCGGGGGAGACCCGTGAAACCGTCCTTGAATCGCTTGATTTTTCAGACACGCTGCCGCTGGACGCCTTGAACCTGACGATTGGCATCCGTATCTATCCCCGCACGCCTCTTGCCCGGATCGCGGTTGAAGAGGGCATAATATCCGCCTCGGACAACCTGTTGACGCCCCGGTTCTACCTTCGTCCGGATCTGGCGTCATGGCTGCCCGATTATATCGAAACCTGGGC
>PUOB01000014.1 GCA_003551985.1 Desulfobacteraceae bacterium
ACAAGGATCTGTCCAATGGTGTTCGAACCGGTAATCGGGCTTGAAATCCATGCCCAGCTGAAAACCAGAACCAAGATTTTCTGCGGTTGTTCCACGAAATTCGGCGCCCCCCCCAATACCCACGTCTGCCCGGTCTGCCTGGGCATGCCGGGCGTGCTGCCCGTCATGAACCAGAAGGCCCTCGAATATGCCATCCTGATGGCCCTTGCCACGAACTGCCGGATTGCCGGTGAAAGCCGGTTTGCCCGGAAGAATTATTTTTATCCGGACCTTCCCAAGGGCTACCAGATCTCCCAGTACGAACGGCCCATTGCCGAGCACGGCCATATCCACATAACGCTTGCGGACGGGACTGAAAGCACGGTCGGGATCACCCGTATACACATGGAGGAAGACGCCGGAAAATCCAGCCATGACCCGTCGCGACCGGTCAGTTTCGTCGATTACAACCGGACCGGCGTACCACTTCTTGAAATCGTCAGCGAACCCGATATTCACAGTCCTGAAGAAGCCGGCGCCTACCTTCGCCGTCTTCGCGCCATACTCCGCTACCTCGATATCAGTGACGGCAACATGGAAGAGGGCAGCTTTCGCTGCGATGCAAACATATCGATCCGGGAAAAAGGCGTCGACACCCTGGGCACGCGCACGGAGCTGAAAAACCTCAACTCGTTCAAGTTCGTGGAGAAAGCCCTGTCCTACGAGATCAAACGGCAAACAGCGGCCCTCGAGGACGGCGAGACAATTGTCCAGGAAACCCTTCTGTGGGATGTAAACAAAAACAGAACCGTTTCCATGCGGGGCAAGGAAGAGGCCCATGATTACCGGTATTTTCCCGATCCCGACCTGGTGCCGCTCGTCATTGACGAGGCAATGGTCGCGTCGGTCAAGGAACGGCTCCCCGAGCTGCCCGATCAGAAAAAAGCGCGCTTTGTGTCGGACTACGGACTGCCGGAATACGATGCCGATATATTGACCGCCGGGCGGGACATGGCCGATTATTTTGAGTCCTGCGCAAACCAGGTGAAAACCCCCAAGACCGCCAGCAACTGGATAATGGTCGAATTGACGGCCCTGCTGAACGCCGCCGGGAAAACCGTCGATCAGTCCCCGGTCGCCCCGGACGCCCTGGCCAGGCTGATCAACCTGATAGCGGACGGCGTCATCAGCGGCAAAATCGCAAAGACCGTTTTTACGGAGATGGCTGAAACCGGCAGAACGCCCGACGAAATCGTCAAGGAAAAAGGGCTTGTCCAGGTAAGCGACGAATCGGCCATAGAAGCCATAATCGACCGGGTGATCCGGGACAACCCCGGCGAGGTCGAGAAATACCGGGGCGGAAACACCAAGGTCTTAGGGTTTTTCGTGGGGCAGGTGATGAAGGAGACCGGGGGAAAGGCCAATCCCCGGGTGGTGAATGACCTTTTGGGGAAGAAGTTGTAGGTCGTCGGTCGGCGTTAAAGGGTCCTTTTGAATCGCTTTTCCAGTAGATCCGCGTGCCATGTAATCATGATGGGCCTGCCGTGGGGGCATTGACAAGGGTTTTCGCAGGTATAGAGCTGATCGATGAGGGCTTTCATCTGGGCCCCGGTCAGCGGCTGATGGGCCCGGATCGCCCCGTGACAGGCCATGAGCAGGATGCACGCATCGATGGCCCCGTCTATGCCCTGCCGGTATCCGGAGGCGTCCGCAACTTCGGCGATCTCGGCGATCAGCGGCTGTATTTGTTTTTCGGCCAGAATTTCAGGCACTGCCTTGACGATAAAGGTGTTTTCCCCGAACGGTTCGATTTCAAGGCCCGCCCGGTTCAATTCGGGAAGCACCTGCTCCAGCGAGGCGCTTTCCCTGTATCCCATCTCAATCGTTTCCGGTACAAGCAGCTTCTGGACCTGTATTGATGCGTCCGGCGCCATCCGGCTGCGGATGTGTTCATAAAGAATTCGTTCGTGTGCGGCATGCTGGTCGACCAGGAGCAGTTCGTCGTCTTTTTCACAAAGAATATAGGTGTTTTTGAACTGCCCGATCACCGATGCCAGGCGGAGGGAGTCCCGGCTGAACAGGTGTGCCTGCTGCGGTGCGGGGGCGGCACGGTTTGGGTCGGGCCGGGGTTTTTTTTCGATAAGGGATTCCCGCGGCGTTGTTTCATGCAGGGGGTGTCCCCTCGGCGGGGGATCGCTCTTTCCTGGCCGGGCGCTGTAAACCGGTAAAGGCTCGTTTACACCCGGGGCATTCCCCGTCTCTTGCCATTTTTGAGCGACAGGCGCGTTTTCTTTGGCAAAGGCGTCAGCGACGGCTTTGTTTACGGTGGCGTAAATTTCCTGCTGCCTTGAGAAACGGACTTCATGCTTGGTCGGATGGACATTGACATCCACGTCGCCGCCGGGCACCTTCAGGTACAGCACGGCCACGGGAAAGCGTCCCTTCATGAGGCGTCCGTGAAAACCGCCTGCAACGGCGCGCTGGAGCCCCCGGTCGCGTATGAACCGGCCGTTTACGAAGGTATAGATCCTTGCCGGGGTGCTTCGTGTGGCAGAGGGGTCGCAAACCCATCCGGACAGGGACATCGTGGCGGTGTTTGCCGAAACCGGGTACAAAAGAGGTTCAAGATCCTCTCCGAGAACATCCGAGACCCGGGTTATCGGCGTTCTCACGTTATGCCACTGCCGGACAGCCTTCCCGTTATGGGAGAGGCGAAAGCGGATGTCAGGCCTGGAAAGTGCAATGCAGGCAATGGCATCGGCGATGTGGCCGAATTCGGTGGCCGTCGTCTTTAAAAATTTCCGGCGCGCCGGCGTGTTGAAAAACAACTGCCGGACGGTGATCAATGTCCCCCGCGGTGCCCCGGTGGACTGGACCGACTTGATTTTACCGCCTTCCACGCGGATTTCGGTTGCGGCGTCCGAGCCTTCATCCCGCGTGATCATTGTAAAGCGCGATACCGCGGCAATGGAGGGCAATGCCTCCCCCCTGAACCCGAGGCTTTTAATATCGAAAAGGTCGTCTTCAGCGGCAATCTTGCTGGTGGCGTACCGTTCGATGGCCAGCAGCGCGTCATCATGGCCCATGCCGCGACCGTTGTCCGATACCCGGATCATGGAGCGTCCGCCCTGTTCGATATCGATGTTTATCCGGTCGCTTCCTGCGTCAATGGCGTTTTCCACAAGCTCTTTGACCACGGAAGCCGGGCGTTCGACCACTTCACCGGCGGCGATTTTATTGGAGAGGATTTCCGGCAGGATGCGGACTTTGGACACGGCAGGCTCCTGTTAATCGAGGTCTGCTTCCCCGCGCAAAAAGCGGTAAAGAAATTCCGTGTCACTCGGAGACAGGTTGAACTTCAAGGCCGCTTCCTCCACCAGCTTGGGGTTGGGCCGCTCCGGCTCATATTTTTTGGTCTCCCCGATCCATTTAACCGCTTTTCGCAGATTTTCTTTTTTGGGTCCGATGGGCATTTATCGCTCCTCGTGAGATCTGTATGATTCAATGGCTGTTACAGGGGCGGCTTTTTCAAATGCGTCCCCGACAATTGCTCAAATGCATAGGCGGCTTGAAGCATGGCGGCTTCCCCGAAATGGTTTGCCATCAACTGGAGGCCGATGGGAAGCCCGTCCGGCGTGAAACCGCAGGGGACCGACATGCCGGGGATGCCCGCCAGGTTTGCAGAAAGGGTAAATATATCGGACAAATACATTTGCAGCGGATCATCGGTTTTTTCACCGATGGTGAAAGCGGCGGTCGGTGCCACGGGGGATAAAATGACATCACAGGTTTTAAATGCCGCTTCAAAATCCTCCCGGATGAGCGTCCGGATCTGGGAGGCCTTCTTGTAATAGGCATCGTAATATCCCGATGACAGGGCATATGTGCCTAACAGGATGCGGCGCTGGACCTCGGCCCCGAATCCGGAAGATCGGGTGTTGATGTACATGTCCTTGAGATTTCCGGCGGAAGACCGGTCGCTGAAGCCGTACTTGACCCCATCGTAGCGCGCCAGGTTGGAACTGGCCTCGGCCGGGGCGATCAGGTAGTACGCGGCGAGGGCATGGTCCGTGTGGGGCAGGGAGATGTCCACGAAGGTCGCACCGGCATCCTTGAAAAGCCGGATTGCCTCACCGACGGCCCGTGACACGGCTGGATCGATGCCTTCTTGTTCCATGTATTCACGCGGTACGCCGATGGTGAGAGGGGTCATGGCGGTGTGGAGCGCTTTGCGGTAGTCGTCGACCGGCGTGTCTATGGATGTCGAATCCCGGGGATCATGGCCGGCAATGACCGAAAGCAGGATGGCCGCATCCGTAACATCCCGGGTAATCGGCCCGATCTGGTCCAAAGAGGATGCGAATGCCACCAGCCCGTAGCGGGA
>PUOB01000342.1 GCA_003551985.1 Desulfobacteraceae bacterium
CGCCCCATGGGGATGCCGCCGCCGATTTCAAAGACCACTTCCTTGATGGTTGTCCCGATGGGAACCTCCACCAGCCCGGTGTTGTTGACCTTGCCGGCCAGGGAGAAGATTTTGGTTCCCTTGCTAGCCTCGGTGCCCACTTCCGTGTACCAGCCGGATCCGTTCTTGATGATCAGCGGCACGTTGGCAAGGGTTTCGACGTTGTTGATGTTCGTGGGTTTCCCGTCCAAGCCGGCCTGGGCCGGAAACGGCGGCCGGGGTCGCGGCATGCCGCGTTTGCCTTCGATGGATGCCATCAGTGCGGTTTCCTCGCCGCACACGAACGCGCCGGCGCCCATCTTGATGGATAAATCGAAGTTAAACCCGGTATTCAGGATGTTTTTCCCGATCAGGCCGAGCTGGGCGCATTGCCTGATCGCAATGTTTAGGTGCTCAACGGCGATGGGATACTCTTCCCGTACGTACAGAATACCGTATTCGGCGCCCATGGCATATCCGCCGATCAGCATGCCCTCGATGACCGCGTGGGGGTCGCCTTCAAGGATTGCCCGGTCCATGAATGCGCCGGGGTCGCCCTCGTCCGCGTTGCACACCACGTATTTTGGCCAGGATTCGGTCTGTCTGGCAAACCGCCACTTGATCCCGGCTGGGAACCCCGCACCGCCGCGGCCCCGCAGTTTGGACGCCACGACTTCCTCGATAACGTCTTCAGGGGTCATTTTTGAAAGGGCCTTTACCAGGGCCTTGTATCCGCCGGCGGCAATGTAATGTTTGATTTTCGTGGGATCGATACGCCCGCAGTTGGCGAGTACCCGCCGGACCTGTTTGTGGTAGAACGGGATCTGGTTGCGGTAATAAATGACCTGGCCGGTTTTGGGGTCCCTGTAAGCGAGCCGTTCGATGAGCTGATTGTGCTTGAGGGTTTTTTCAACGATTTCTCCGGCGTCCGCCGGATCGACTTCCTGGTATTGCACCCCCAGCGGCTCGATTGCAACGACCGGCGCCTTGGCACAGAAGCCGTGGCAGCCAGTGGCCCGGATTTCCACTTCGCCGTCCATACCGCTGGCGGTTACGGCTTCCGCGAGTGCGTCACGAACGGCCGCTGCGCCGTATGCGCGGCATCCGGTCATGCACACATGGACTTCGGTTCTTTTTTTCCCGTATTCCGATAGTGTCTTGTTACGGAACCACTCCAACTGGCCTATGGATGTAAGTTTTTCCATGGGGCTCACGCCTCCTTGTTATCTTTCACGGTCGTCTTTCCTGTATTCGCCCAATACGGCGCCTACCTTGGTGGGGTTGAGCTTGCCGAAATAATCGCGGTTGACCATCATCGTCGGCGCAAGGAAGCAGGCGCCCAGACAGGCAACGGTTTCCAACGTGAACTGGTAATCCGTACTGGTTTCGCCTTCTTCCAGGTCGAGGTCTTTTTTGACCAGTCTCAGGATGCTGCGGCTCCCCTTGACGTGGCAGGCGGTTCCCTTGCAGACCTTGAGGATGACCCGTCCCTTGGGTTTAAGGGAAAAACCGGAATAAAAGGTGATGACCCCCTGGACTTGCGAGGGGTACATCTGCAGGGCCTCGGCGATGGGTTCGATGGACCCGGGCGGAATGAATCCGAACACGTCTTGTACGTCCTGGAGCAATGGAATCAACGCCCATTTTTTATTCTCGTATCTGGCGATGACGTCCTGGAGTTTTTCCGGGTCAAATTGTGTGGGATCCATTGAAAGGCTCCTTGATTTATGTTGTCTCGATTCGCACGCGGACGGTCCGCCAACCGGATCCGGCCGCCTGCAATGCGTTTAAATCGGCCAGGCGCATGGCGTCGTTGCCGGAAAACCCCTGGGGGACGAACACATGGCCCTGCGGCAGTGCCGGGTTAACGGTGAATTCACGCTCAATGGCACCAAAAGGGGAAAGCAGCCGTATAATTGATTTCCCGCCGGTTTTCGCGCCGCTGTTTCCGTTGAGGGTTTTTGCATCGCCGGGAGACAGTTCGATTTCACCGATGTTGCCCGATGCATTGATTCGGTATGACCGGTTGGTCCGGGTGCCGCTGCCCAGATGCCATCGGCGGCTTCCGATAAGCGCCGTAAACGGGTAGTTTTCGTCGGGACCAGGCGCTGCCGGGGCGTGCATGGGGGCCAGGGGATATTTGTCCGAATCCTTGGGCGTCTTCATTTTTAGCCAATTCCGGGGATGACTGCCAAGGGCGCCGTACATGGGTACGACGCGCCTGATTTCGTCGCGGATTTTTTCCATGGTGGTATAGTCTTCAGGGTATCCGGCTTTCTGCGCGAGCATTGCCAGTATGGTCCAGTCGGGAAGCGCCTCGCCGGGGGGCGGGACAACCGGCATGAAACACTGTATGCTGCCCTCCATATTGGTGAAGGCGCCTTGTTTTTCGGCAAATGCCCCTGCCGGCAGGATGACGTTTGCAAGGCGCGTCGTCCGGTTTTGGACGATGTCTTGAACCACTATGAAATCGAGTTTTTTCATCGCAGCGCGGACGCGTTCCGGATCCGGCAGGGATCGAAGCGGGTTTTCGCCCATAATGTAGAGGGCCTTGAGGGCGCCTTCTTCAGCCGCTTCAATCAGCCCGTAAATGTCTTTTCCGGGCATATCCGGTATGTTCGTGCCCCACAAATCCGCCACGGCTTCTTTTTCATCGGGATTTTCTATCTGTCGCCACCCGGGCAGCATGTCCGGTACGCACCCCATGTCCAGTGCCCCGGCAGTGTTGTTTTCAAGTGTAGGGATAAAAATGCCGGCATTTTTAAAGCCCAGGCTTCCGGTGATCAATGCCAGGTTGATGGTGGCATCCAGCGTTTCTCTGCCATAGGGTCTTTCCAAAAGGTCGCTGGGGAGAACAAAGGCGATTTTTTTGTTTTTTAAAAGGGATGCGGCATTCTTGATTGTTTCGGCGGGAATCCCGGCTTTTCTTGCAAGGGTGTCGGGACTTTTGGACGAAATGGCTTCCAGCCAGCCGTGGGGATCCACGGTCTTGTCTTGTATAAAGGCGTTATCCGCGGCGTTATCGGCGATAAGATGGGCTGACAGGGCATTGATCGTGTCCAATGCGAAAACATCCCCTTCGGACCGGTTTTCAGGGTGGAGCCATGTGCCGCCGAAAGCGGCAAGCCCGCTCCGGCGGGAATCGATCACCACCAGTCCCGCGCCCTTTTTCGCGGCCCGTTTGATATGGTACCCGGCCACGGGGACCGTGTGGTCGATCTCGTTGAAAAGGGCGATTATGGCTTCCGCATGTTCAAGGTTTGAAAGCGCATTGACCCTGCAGGCCCCCATGGTCTTTTCTTGCGCCTCGCGCAGCAGCCGTTGATTGCCGGAGATGTCGCAGGTTGTTATATTGTTGGTTTCGAAAACAACCCGGGCGATTTTCTGGAAGAGGTAGTTTTCTTCGTTGGAGCATTTTGTTGAACCGATGAAGCCGATACTATCGGGGCCATGGCGGCGTTTTATGTCGGCAAGCGTTTCGGCTGCAACGGATAGCGCATCGTCGAAAACGGCCGGTTCATAAACGACGTTGCCTTCATCGTCGACTTTCCGGATAAGGGGCTGGGTCAACCGGTCGGGGGAATGCAGAAAGTCATTCGCGAAATGCCCCCTGACGCAAAGGGTGGACCGGTTGACGGAATCCTTGTCCGAAGCGGGGTTGACTTCAACCACCCGACTGCCGGAAACGCCCATTGAAAGGCTGCATCCGGCCCCGCAGAATCCACAGATGGTCGCATGCGTGGATTCAGGGGTGCCGGTATAAATGGTGTTGTTGGCGGACAGGGCGCCGGTCGGGCACATCGACACGCAAGTCCCGCAGAACGTGCAACTCGACAGTTCAAGGGGTTGTTCATGCAGCGTGACGGGCCGGGAGGAAAACCCCCGGTCGCTGTAGTCGATTGCCCCGACCCCCACAAGTTCGTGATCCGCACGGATGCATTTGCCGCAGAGGATGCATTTGCTGAGATCCCGGATAATAAAGGGGTTGATGGTTTCAAACGGCTTGTAGTTGGGCATGGGGTAGAGTTTGGTCTCTCCAACGCCCAATGACGCCGCAATCCGTCGCAGTTCACACCGGTTTCCCTTGTTGCAGACAATGCAGGATTCAGGGTGCTCCGCAATCATCAGGCGAATAATGTTTTTCCGGTTTTCGGTCACCCGTTGCGAATCGGTGTTGATCGCCATGTCCGGGGCGACGGGCGTGACGCAGGACGCCAGAAGGCGCCCCGTGTTTTCGTCTTCGACCAGGCAAATTCTGCAGGCCCCGTAAGGGGCCAGGTCCGCATGACTGCAAAGGGTGGGAATGGTTATCGCGTTTGTTTCGGCCGCGCCAAG
>PUOB01000146.1 GCA_003551985.1 Desulfobacteraceae bacterium
ACTTTTCAGAACCGTAGGGGCGAATAATCATTCGCCCGCCATAAGGGCGAATGATTATTCGCCCCTACAAAGAACCCGTCGTGAATCGGGAGACAAAAGCCGACTTTTTACGAGACTATCATCATTTAACAGGCGCATCAAAATGCCGAACCGTCGAAACCCGCCCCTCGACCGCAACAGCTGCCATATATCCCCCCCCGGGGTCAACATCAAAAAGCGTCCATTCCACGGGCGCTTCGGCGTTCCATGCCGCATAAAGCAGCGCAGGCGGCGCTTCGGGGTGCACGCTCACGGCGAATTGGTCAAGGGGAGCGGACAACCCGCTCCCCCTTGCTTTCAGATACGCCTCTTTTCTTGTCCAGCAGGCAAAAAAAGCCTTTTTCCGAAGCCTCTCCGGCAATTCTCCGATGGCTGCCGCCTCGACAGGGGCAAAAAAACGCGCCGCGATGTCCAGCGTTTTGCCGGATCGGCCCGGGTGTTCGACATCAATACCGACTTCCCGGTCCACCGCAATCGCATACAAGGCCATGTCCTGAGAGTGGGAAAGGTTAAAGCGAAAATCGGTCCCCCGGCATAAATCTCTCAAATACGGTTTCCCGTGCGCATTGGCCGAATAACGGATCGACTCCGGCGATTGGCCGAGATAACGGCTCAGGATGTTTCGTAAAATACCATGGGATGCAATAAATCGCCCGCGATGAACCGGATACCGGAACCGCGCGGCCCGGTTTTGTTCATCCTTTGACAGCAGCCCGGACAGCGCTTCGGTTTCTGCCGGCACCAGGTCAAGCCGCGCCCGCCATATATCCACGCCGCCGGGCGGTGGTTGCCCGCAAAAATCCCCGGCCGGAGAAGACCACGACGTCGAAGCCGAAACCATAGAATAAAACCTTCTCTTCACGGGCGGCCGGCGCCGCTGTTGAACAGGCCGTTGATCAGCCGGATATCGTGCGCAACGGCATTGACCCGGGCCATGATATCATCCGCATCAAGGTGGGCAAGCCCGAAATCCCGGACAAGGACATGACCTGCAACCATCACGTGCCTGACATCGCCTCCCCTTGCGGCATAAACGATATGCGATTCAGGATGATACATGGGAAACAGGTGGGGTTTCCGGGTATCGACCACCAGCAGATCCGCCTCTTTTCCCGTCTCGATGGACCCGGTTTGGTCCTCCAGTCCGATGGCGCGGGCGCCTTCAATCGTGGCCATGCGAATGACGGTTTGGGCGTCCATCACCGTGGGGTCCCTCAGTGCAGCCTTGTGCAGTTTTGCGGCCGTTCCCATTTCCGAGAACATGTCGAGGTTGTTGTTGCTGGCGCAGCCGTCGGTGCCAAGCCCAACCACCAGTCCGGCACCGAGCATCTCCCTTACCGGGGCGATGCCTGCGGCGAGTTTCATGTTGCTTTCCGGGTTGTGGGCGATTTTCGTTTTGCGTTTTGCGAAAATGGCGATGTCGTCGGCATCGACCCAGACCGCATGAACGGCCAGGGTCTTTTCATCCAGAACGCCGATACCGTCAAGATATGCCACAGGCGATGTGCCTTCCGGCAGGCCGGCAAGGTCTTTTTCGTTTCGGGTTTCGGCAACATGCACCTGGAAAAGAACGCCTTCCTTTCGAGCCGCATCCCTGGCCGACAGTAGGGTTTCCCTTGAACAGGTATACGGGGAATGACAGAAGATGGCCGGTGAAATCAGGGGGGAGCGGTTTTTCCATTTTCTTACAAAATCCAGGGCGGATTCGATGTTTTTTTCAGGGTTCGGCACACCCGGGGCCGGAAAATCGATCACTCCCTGCCCGAGGACCGCACGCAGGCCCGCTGTCTCGACCGCCTCTGCCACCGCATCCTCGTAAAAGTATCCGTCGCAGAAGGTCGTGGTACCGGAAAGCAGCATCTCCGCACAGGACAAAAGCGCCCCGGTCTTAACCGTTTCAGGGGTGATATGCGCCTTTTCCGCCGGAAAAATATGCTCGTTTAACCATCGATCCAGGGGAATATCGTCTGAAAGGCCGCGGAAAAGGGACATGGGGATGTGGGTGTGCGCATTGACCAGTCCCGGCATCACCAGGCCGCCGTCCGCATCGATGATGCCGGCGGCTTGCCCCGCCCCGCCGGGGATATCCGCCGTCGGTCCCACATATACGATTTTTTGGTCCCTGACGCCCACCGCGCCGTCTTTGATGACGTCGAAATCGGGATTGACCGTCACGATCGTGCCGTTAATAATCAACGTGTCAAAATTCATATCAGACCCGCTCCAGCGCCTGGTCAAGATCGGCCATGATGTCATCGATATGCTCGATGCCCACCGACAGGCGGACCATGTCCGGCCCAATGCCCGCTTCGGCCTGCTGCTTTTCGGTGAGCTGGGAATGCGTGGTACTGGCGGGATGAAGGGCCAGGCTCTTGGCATCCCCGACGTTGGCAAGAATGGAGAACAGCTTCAGATTATCGATAAACTGCCGTCCGGTCTCGCTCCCGCCCCGGATGCCGAATACCACCATGGCCCCGAAGCCCTTTTTCATGTACCGGGCGGCGACCTCGTGGGCCGGGTCGTCAGGCAGGCCGGGATAGCGAACCCATGCCACGGCGGGATGTGCCTGGAGGTGCCTCGCCACTGCCATGGCGTTTTCACTGTGCCGCTCCATCCGCAGCGGCAGGGTCTCGAGGCCCTGAAGAAAGAGCCATGCATTGTCCGGGGAAATACATGCACCCAGGTTCCTGAGCGGAACCAGCCGCATCCGCAGGGCAAATGCCACCGGGTTCATATCGCCCAGGTCATGGGCGAAACGAAGATTGCCATAGCTCGGCTCGGGCGTATTGTAGAGTTCGAACTTCGGATCCGTCCAATCAAATGTGCCGGCATCCACGACGACGCCGCCGATGCCGGTGCCATGCCCCCCGATCCACTTGGTCGCCGAATGGACCACGATATCGGCCCCGTGGTCGATGACGCGGACCAGGTACGGCGTGGTAAACGTGGCATCCACGATAAACGGCAGGCGGTTGGCCCTGGCGATGTCCGAGACGGCCGACAGGTCCGTGAATTCCAGCGCGGGGTTGCCGATGGTCTCGGCAAATATCGCACGGGTTTTGTCCGTGACGGCGGCTTCGAAATTCGCCGGGTCGCGCGGGTCCACAAATGTCACGGTGATGCCGAACTGCGGCAGAATATCGTTGAACATGGTATAGGTGCCGCCGTAGAGATTTTCCGCAGAAACCACGTGGTCCCCGGCCTTGCATATGTTGATGACGGCATAAAAAATGGCGGATGTCCCCGAGGCCACGGCCAGTGCGGCTTTTCCGCCTTCAATGGCCGCCATGCGCTTTTCAAAGACATCGGTGGTAGGGTTCATGAGGCGGGTATAGATGTTGCCCGGTTTTTTAAGGGCAAACACATCCGCCGCATGCTGCGCATTTTCAAAAACATAAGAGGTGGTCCGGTGGATCGGCACGGCGCGGGAGCGGGTTTCCGCATCCGGCGCATGGCCGGCGTGAAGACAAAGGGTTTCAAGTCGAGGCGCGCTGCTTTCCATGTGATTTGACTCCTTTGTTTTAATCCTTTATGGGGTTATTGATTCCTGTTGGGCGAGTGATGTTTCGCCGTCGACGACGCCCATGGTATGGGAATTGACGCCTGGGGTTGTGTTCCAACGCGGGAGCGGTGGAACAATAGGCATCGTGCGCCGCGTACCACCGCAGGAGCGGTGGTACGATAAACCTACCATGGGAGCGGTGGTACGATAAACCTACCATGGGAGCGGTGGTACGATGAAATATTAAGCGCGGCACTAGTCCCTCTCAAATAAAGGCGTACTGATATACCGCTCGCCTGTGCTTGGCAGTACGGTTACGATGCATTTTCCCGCCGATTCCGGGCGTGATGCAACCGCCAGGGCGGCATGAACCGCGGCCCCGGATGAAATACCGCAAAGCAGGCCCTCGACGGCGGCAAGTGTCCGCGCCGTTTTGAACGCATCGTCATTGGCAACCGTTACGATCTCGTCAATGGCGGACATGTCCAGTATGTCCGGCACAAAACCCGCACCGATTCCCTGGATTTTATGCGGCCCGGATGCCCCGCCGGAGAGTACCGGCGAATCAGCGGGCTCGACCGCAATGGCCCGGAATTCGGGTTTGCGCTGCTTAATGACCTGGGACACGCCCGTTATGGTTCCGCCTGTGCCGACCCCCGAAACAAAGATATCCACCTTGCCGTCGGTATCGTGCCATATTTCCTCGGCCGTTGTTTTCCTGTG
>PUOB01000104.1 GCA_003551985.1 Desulfobacteraceae bacterium
ATGCATGTGACAAGAAATTCGAAATGCTTGTCATGGGAAAAGAAACACCCGAGTGCCCCACCTGCGGCGCACAGGATATCAATCGCCTCATGTCCGCCTGCGGCTTCATCAGCAAGGGCGGCAGCGGGGAAACTGTCAGCATGTCCGCGGGCGACTCCGGCTGCGGTCCTTGTTCCGCAAGCAGCTGCTCCGGTTGCGGCGTATGAAAACCACGATTACCATCGGGACGCGCGGCAGCCAGCTTGCCCTCTGGCAGGCCCGCTGGGTCAGAGATGAACTGACGCGCCATCACCCCGGACTGACGGTTGATCTCGAGGTCATTAAAACCAGCGGGGATAAAATTACGGATGTCCCCTTGGCCAAAGTCGGGGGAAAGGGCCTTTTTGTCAAAGAAATTGAAGAAGCGCTTCTGGCGGGGGGCGTCGACCTGGCCGTCCACAGCATGAAAGACATGCCCGGCGAAATGCCGGATGGATTATGGATATCATCCATTCCGAAACGCGAAACCCCTTTTGATGTACTGATAACAAAAGACGGTTCCCTTGTTGAGGATTTGCCCCAGGGCGCCGTAATCGGCACGAGCAGCCTTCGCAGGGCCTCCCAGCTGCTTCATTTCAGGCCCGATTTTCGCATCACGACACTGCGCGGCAACCTGGACACCCGGCTCAGGAAACTCGAAACCGAAAACCTGGATGCCATTGTTCTGGCGGCGGCAGGAATCAAACGCCTTGGCCTGGGAGACCGTATCACCCAGGAAATCGATCCCGGCGTGGTCCTTCCGGCGGTCGGACAAGGGGCGCTGTGCATTGAAACCCGGCAGGATGACGCGCGCATCAATGACATGGTCGCCGCGATCAACCATGGGGACTCAGCACGCGCTGTTCTGGCCGAACGAGCTTTTTTGAAGCTGCTCCAGGGGGGCTGCCAGGTGCCCATCGCCGCATACGCGACCGTCGAACAGAGCGAAAACACGCTTTCCCTTGCAGGCCTGGTCGCTGAAACCGACGGATCGGTCATTTACAGGGACAGCGTTTCAGGCTCGGCCGGGGAAGGTGAATTTTTGGGCGAAAGCCTTGCCCGACGGCTTATCGACCGGGGGGCGGCGGATATTATTGACAGACTCATCAAAGAAGCGGAGCAGGAATGACCGGAAAAGTATACCTTGTCGGCGCTGGACCAGGGGATCCCGGGCTGGTTACGCAAAAAGGAATCGAATGCATTGCTGAAGCCGACGTTATTGTCTACGACTACCTCGCATCGAAACAGCTGCTTTCGTTTGCGCCTGAAAATGCCGCGCTTATATATGCGGGAAAGCAGGGGGGGGACCACACCCTCACCCAGGACGAAATCAACGCCCTGATCGTAGACAAGGCCGCTGCAGGGAACCGCGTGGTCCGCTTAAAAGGCGGCGACCCCTTTATCTTCGGCCGGGGGGGCGAAGAAATCGAAGCCCTTACAGAAAAAAACATCGCATTTGAAATCGTGCCGGGCGTTACCTCCGCTATCGCGGCCCCGGCATATGCCGGCATCCCCTTGACCCATCGCCGCTACACGTCGTCGGTGACCTTTATCACCGGCCATGAAGACCCCGATAAAACCGAGTCAATGCTCAATTGGGATGCGCTTGCCAACACCAATGGCACCCTTGTGTTTCTGATGGGCGTAAAAAACCTCCCCCGGATCACGGCGCGCCTAACTGGCTGCGGCATGGATGCGAAAACGCCCGTGGCTCTTGTGCGATGGGGGACCACGCCAGCCCAGCAAACCGTCACCGGCACGCTTGCGACGATCAACGAAAACGTGGCCCGGGCAAGCCTCAAGCCCCCGTGCATCATCGTGGTGGGGCGTGTGGTTGAATTGCGGGATAAAATGAAATGGTTTGAAGCCCGACCGCTTTTTGGCAGACGCATCGTGGTGACCCGGGCGAGAAAACAGGCCAGCGACATGGTGAAAAAACTCTCCGGGCTGGGAGCCGAATGCCTTGAGTATCCCGTCATACGAATTGCCGAACCCGGGGACACCTCGCTTTTGGACGAAGCGATCAACAAGATCCATTCATTCGACTGGCTGGTTTTCACCAGCGTTAACGCCGTGGATGTGTTTTTTGCACGCATGGCGGAACTCGGAAAAGATACCCGCGCCCTCGGGCACATTCAAACCGCGGCCATCGGCCCTGCAACGGCAGAAAGGATGCGCCGGGCCGGGCTCAATGCCGATATCGTACCGGAGAGCTACCGGGCGGAATCTGTTGTGGCGGCCTTTGCTGAAAAACCCGTCGCCGGAAAGCGGATCCTCCTTCCGCGGGCGGCCGGGGCACGCCCGGTACTCCCGGTGGAACTGGCAAAAATGGGGGCGGACGTTGATGAAATCATCGCCTACCATACCGTTTCCGACACCCAGGAAACCGGATCGCTCCTCAAGGGGCTTCGGGAGAAAACGATCGACCTGGTGACATTTACCAGCTCATCGACCGTCACCAATTTCAAGGCGCTTCTGCCGGAAGATGAATTTGACGAACTGACCGCCGGGGTCAGGATTGCCGCAATCGGACCGATAACCGCGGAGACGGCGCTCGAAAACGGCTTTACAGTCGATGTGACCGCCGACACATACACCATTGACGGCCTGTGCGATGCGATCGTAAAATATTACGGGCGTTGAATGATGCCCCGGCCCGGTTTCTTTTCACCTTTGCGAAGTCGTCCTTATTGATTTTCATAACAATTCATATTATTCTATCCACTGGAACATTTAAGGCTTTACGCAACCTACGCTTTTGGCGACACAACCGCCTCACCCCCAGCGACGCGGGGCTTTGGTATTATGGACGACATATTGAAAAAATTGCCTTTTTTCGTCGACCGGATAAAGACGATAAAGGAAGCGGTCATATCGAATATTATACTGATCGGAGAGACACCCGGCCCCACTTTCGGGGAGGATGCACGGGCCGACGTGTTTCTTGAAAGGCTTGCCGGGGCAATGGTCGATGAATGCGGAAAAGACCAGTTAAAAAACGCGATCGGCATCATCAAGGGCAAAGACAGCAAAAACAACGGACCGATTTTTCTGACCGCGCACCTGGACACGGCTTATGCGCCAGAGGATGTGGACCACAACTATATTGTCCGGAAAAACGCCATCACCGGACCCGGTATTCTCGATAACACGATAAGCATTGGCATACTGGCCGCCCTGCCGGTGATTCTGCGACACCTCGACCTGTCTTTTTCATCCGATATTGTGGTTTCGGGCGTCACCCAATCCCTCGGCAGAGGCAACCTGAGAGGCATACGCCACCTGCTGAATACGTGGGGCCAGCCGATTCGAAACGGCATCATCCTGGAAGGACAACAGTTAGGGCATTTCAATTATTATTCGGAAGGCATTATCCGGGGGGAAATCGCCTGCGCCATCCCCGCATCGGACCATTATTTCACTCACAAATTCAAGCCCAACGCCATTCTGGTTCTCAACGACGTGATCAATGAAATGCTTTGCATAAACCTGCCCCAACGCCCCCGCTGCCGTATTATCATCGGGAATATACACGGCGGCTACAAGCATGGCGTAATCGCTGTCGAAGCCCGCCTTGGCTTTGAGATCCAGAGCGACTCCGACGATATGGTCAAAAAAGTATATGAAAAAATAGAAGATATTGTAGAAGGCATCGGGCATGAGCATTCCGTGGCCTTGAAGCTCGAAACCATCACCGTCCAAAACGCGGCCGCGCTGAAATACGGCCATCCGCTGGTCAAATGCGGGATGTCCGTGATAAAGAGCCTTGGACTGAAACCGGTAAGCGAATCGAGCGAATCTGAATTGTCGGTCTTTTTGTCCAGAAACATTCCCGCCCTGGCACTGGGCATGACCATCGGGAAAAATGCCCACCTGGAAAATGCCACCATGCGGATCAATCCCATGTTTACCAGTATAGCCCAAATCATCGGACTGCTTATGGCGATCGACAGGGGTTTTTGCGATGACGAATAGGAACTGGCTGCGGGAGAATACCTTCCACCATTCGGCGTTCAAGGATATCGACCGGTTGGTCGAAAAAAAGAATCAGCAGAAAGTCTCCATTTCTCTGTGCCTTCCCACCCTGAACGAGGAAAAAACCATTGCCAAGCAGCTCGTTATCATGAAATCTGAGCTGATGACACGATATCCGCTCATTGACGAAATCGTGGTAGTGGATTCCGGTTCAACGGACAATACCTGCGACGTAGCGGCGGAATACGGCGCGAATGTCTAC
>PUOB01000113.1 GCA_003551985.1 Desulfobacteraceae bacterium
AAAAAGTCGGAGCCAGACGGCTTTGAATCACGCCATGGCGTGACAAGATCAAGGCTTGCGCTATTTTCGAAGAATTGAGAGTACTTAAGTGTACGTGATATTATTCGGAAATCGCGCATAACGCAGATATTGGACTTTTTACGAAGTCGTCAAACAAGCAAGGTGACATGAAATACGATCAATGCCTGCAAGCCATGTACGGCCTCCGGCGATTCGGCATCAAACTCGGCCTGGACGTCATCGAAAACATTTTAAACGGCCTTGGCAACCCGCAGCGGACGTTTTCCTGCATTCATGTGGCGGGGACCAACGGCAAGGGGTCCATTGCGTCCTCGCTGGCCGCCGTATTCAACGACGCCGGCTACAAAACCGGACTTTACACCTCGCCCCATCTCGTCCGATTCAATGAAAGAATCTGCATTAACGGGGGCGAAATCGCGGATGAAGATGTCGTAGCGGCATACAATGCCGTCAATGCGGTGCACCATGGCGACCGGGAACCCACGTTTTTTGAATATACCACGGCAATGGCCCTCCAAGCCTTTGCAAAAGCCGGGGTCCAGTGGGCCGTCATCGAGACCGGAATGGGCGGGCGCCTGGATGCGACCAATGTCCTGGCGCCTGAAATATCCATTATCTCCAATATTTCCAAAGAACACAGTTTCTACCTGGGAAACACCATCGCCGATATTGCCTATGAAAAAGGCGGCATCATCAAGGATAACACGCCGGTCGTAACCGCCGCGCGTCAAAAACAGGCCCTTGACGTGCTGCAAGGCATCGCCGCCGCCCGAAAGGCTCCCTTTTACAGGCTGGGCGAACATTTCCGCATTCGCCGGAACGCGCAAAAAGACCGCTTCGCAGGACTGTTTTCCTACTACGGAATCGAGCATCGGTTCAGGGACGTGAAAACGGGCCTGGCCGGCGCGCACCAGGCCGACAATGCCGCCGTTGTGATTGCCGCATCCGAGATCCTGATGCAAAACAAGGCCGTTTTATCGGAAAGCAACATCCGAACCGGCATCGCGGACGTCGTTTGGCCGGGACGGCTGGAAATTCTGCCCACGCTGCCCGCCGTGGTCATCGACGGCGCCCACAACCTGGCCGCCGCCCGGCGCCTCTCCCTTTTTCTGAAGGATTTCGCCGCCGGCCGGCCCATTACCATGGTCATCGGGATACTCGACGACAAACCCTACGGATCGATGCTGAGGCACCTTCTCCCCCTTGCGGACCGGGTCATCTTCACCCAGCCGGGAATCGACCGGCGCCTTCCCGCGCAAACGCTCTATGACAAATCGCGGGAATTGACGACGGATAACCCGGTTAAGGCGGAAATCGTGTCCAATGTGGGGGACGCCGTTGAACGGGCGATCAAAACAACGTCACCGGAAAACCTGGTCTGCATTGCAGGGTCGCTGTACGTGGCCGGAGAGGCCAGAGAGGCGCTTGAAACCATGGCTTTTCTTTCTTGACTTCGCCATCCTGATCCATTAAGGTCCATCCAAAATGCGCCCGTAGCTCAGTGGATAGAGCGTCAGCCTCCGGAGCTGAAAGCCGCAGGTTCGAATCCTGCCGGGCGCGCCACCCCGCCTTGCTGCGCCCGCTGCCGGGCATGCAGCAGAAAAATCGTTTTACATGAATCGGAATAATTTGCTATGGTATTGCATCATCAACGTCACCAATTATGACGACTTCGTAAAAAGCCCAATATCTGCGTTACGCGCGATTTCCGAAGAAAATCACGTACGCTAAGTACGCTCATTTCTTCGAAAATCGCGCAAGCCTTGATCTTGGCCTTTTTACAAAGTCGTCTGGCTGCGACTTTTTACGAGACTATCAATTATGATAGTCTCGTAAAAAGGCGATCCGCCACTGAATACATGGGAGGTTTAACCGGCATGGCCGTGAACGAAGAACTGCTTGAAATACTGGTCTGCCCGAAATGCAAGGGATCCGTATATCTCACCGGCACAAAAGACGGCCTGGTCTGCGACAATTGCAGGCTGCTGTTTGAAATCCGGGATGATATCCCCGTCATGCTCATTGATGAGGCCAAACCCCTTTCCGGGTAAATCGGTTCGCTTGTCCGCTTGTAGGGGCGAAAAATCTTTCGCCCTATTAACGGGCGAAAGATTTTTCGCCCCTACGGGAAACACCCGGCTTTTTACAAAGCCGTCATTACAATGCCATAGCGTGACCAAAATGAGCCAGCCCAGTCCACCCAGTCCCGCAAAACTGGTTATCGGGATATTTACGCCGGACAGGGACCTTTTCGAACCGGTTGCAGGCGAACTCGAAGGGCGATACGGCCCCATGGACATTGTCAGCCGCTGGCTCCCCTTCGACTGCACCGACTATTATACGCGGGAAATGGGAGAAGGCCTGCAGCGGCGGATGATTGCGTTTCAAAACAGGATACCCCAGGACCTGCTTTCGGATATCAAGCTTTACACGAACCAGCTGGAGCAGCAATACCTGGCCGACGGATGCAGGCGGGTCAACATCGACCCGGGATACCTGCTGCTTGAACGCTTTGTACTGGCCACGGGCAAAAATTTCGCCCACCGGATCTATATCGGCAAACACGTATATGCCGATTTGACGCTGATATACCATGACAATGCCTACAGACCCCTGCCGTGGACATATCCCGACTATACGCGGCCGGATATGCTCGCGTTTCTCGAACGGGTGCGCCAAAAATACATCTACGACCAGAAAGGTCCAAATTCATAATATGATCAAGAGCATGACCGCTTTTTCAAGCGAAGAGACGACCCGCGACAACATAACGGTATCGGTTGAAATCCGATGCTACAACAGTCGGCACCTGGACCTGGTGATACGGCTGCCGTCGCGCTGCCAGAACCTGGAAGACACCGTCCGTCAGCAGGCTTCAGCCGTTATACAGCGGGGCCGGGTTGAAATACGGGTCGGGGTTAAAAACGATGCCGTGGGAGTGGTCGGCTGCAATATCAACGAGGACCTGGCCGACGCCCATTACAATGCCCTGGTTGCCCTCAGGAACCGCTACGGGCTTCCGGACCCGGTAATGCTCGACCACATGCTCAAAATAAACGGCGTCATCGAACCCGCAGAGCCTGAAATCGACGCCTCGACCATCCGGGAGATTCTCGAAGAAACCCTGTCCCGGGGCCTTGAAGCCACCGAACGAATGCGTGAGGCCGAAGGACGGGCCCTTGCAGCCGACATTGACGAACGCATCAATCGTATTGAAGCCCTGCTTGAGCAAATTGAAAGGCAAACCGGCGGCTTGCTCGAACAATGCCGCACAAGGCTCGAGGACCGCATCAACGAGCTGACCCGCGGCATGGTGGACATCGATCCGGGCCGAATCGCCCAGGAAGCGGCTTTCATGGCGGACAGAAGCGATATTTCCGAGGAAATAACAAGGGCCAAAAGCCATCTTGACCAGTTCCGGAAACGGATGGCGGCCGCCGAACCGGCGGGCAAACCCCTCAACTTTCTCCTTCAGGAATTTTCAAGGGAGTTCAATACCATGGGGTCCAAGGTCGGCAATGCCGCCGTCTCCCATGTTATCGTAACGGTAAAAACGGAGATTGAAAAGATAAGAGAGCAGGTTCAAAACGCGGAATAAATGCGTTTCACACCAAAAGGAGCTGAAATGAATTACAATTTACTGAACGTTGGATTCGGCAGCAGCATTGTCGCCGAAGAAGTCATCGCCATTTTATCGCCAAACTCCGCCCCCATGAGACGCCTCAAGGACGAAGCCAAAGACGAGCAGCGCCTCATCGACGCGACCCACGGCCGCCGAACCCGCTCGATTGTGATTACCAAGACCAACCATCTCGTTTTATCCTCGATTCAGTCCGAAACCCTTGCCCAGCGATTCACGGCGCTCAGGGAAAAAAACCGGGAAACCCGCTATGCAAGCGGATAACACCCACAAAGGGCGGCTTTTTATCATTTCCGCCCCTTCCGGCGCCGGCAAAACGACGCTTTGCAATGCCCTGCGAAAACGCTTCCCGGACATGGCCTATTCCATATCCCATACCACCCGGACGCCCCGGAAAAACGAAATCCACGGCAAGGATTATTTTTTCATTTCAACGCCCGTGTTTGAAGAAAAAATTCAACAGGGACGATGGGCGGAATGGGCCCGGGTACACGACCATTATTACGGTACCAGCGCGGAGCAGCTGAATGAACACCTCCAATCGGGCCGCAATGTGCTGCTCGATATCGATGTTGCCGGGGCCCGGCA
>PUOB01000325.1 GCA_003551985.1 Desulfobacteraceae bacterium
CCTGCCGGAACGGTTCGTGAACCGGAAAATCGCGGACATATCCGGCGTGCCGGTCAACCGCCCCTATGAAAGCTTCTACCTTGAACAGGGATCGGTCGTTATCGCCGCCATTACGAGCTGTACCAACACGTCGAACCCCGGGGTTCTCCTGGGTGCCGGATTGATGGCGAAAAATGCCGTTGAGCGCGGGCTGCGGGTGCGGCCGTGGGTTAAAACCAGCCTCGCGCCGGGTTCCAAGGTAGTGGTGGATTATCTGAAGGCGGCCGGCCTTATGCCTTATCTGGAAGCCTTGGGGTTTCACGTGGTGGCATACGGCTGTACGACCTGCATCGGCAACAGCGGACCGCTCAGCCGGGACGTGGCCAAAGTGGTTGAAGAGTCCGGCCTTGTCGTGGCTTCCGTGTTGAGCGGCAACCGGAATTTCGAGGGCCGGATCAATCCGCTCACCCGCGCCAATTACCTGGCATCGCCCATGCTGGTGATCGCCTTCGCCCTGGCCGGTACGGTCAATATAAACATGGAAACCGATCCGATCCGGCATGATCCCAATGCCGAGCCCGTCTATCTTGCCGACATATGGCCCTCGGCCCGGGAGATCGGGCAGGCCATGGCGTTTGTGGCGACCGACATGTTCCGCGGCCAGTATGCAGGCGTTTACGAAGGGGATGAAAACTGGCGGAACCTGCCCGTATCATCGGACATGCGCTTCCAGTGGGATAAACATTCCACGTATATCCAGGCGCCGCTGTTTTTCCGGGGAATGTCGCAGGATGTTCCCGGTGTCGAGGATATCCGCGCGGCAAGGGTTCTTGCGGTGCTTGGCGATACCATCACCACGGACCATATTTCTCCGGCGGGGGTCATCGCCGAAGACAGCCCGGCCGGGCGCCATCTTATAGATCAAGGCGTGAGCCGGGAGGACTTTAACTCCTACGGCTCGCGGCGGGGGAATCACGAGGTGATGGTTCGCGGGACATTCGCCAATCCGCGGCTTGCCAATCAAATGGTGCCGGACAGGAAAGGGGGGTGGACCCGATATGTCCCGGACGGAGAGGTGATGACCATTTATGACGCCGCTGTCAAATACCGGGAAAACGAGACGCCGCTGATTATCCTGGCCGGCAAGGCTTATGGGTCGGGCAGTTCCAGGGACTGGGCGGCAAAGGGAACTTTGCTTTTAGGTGTCCGTGCGGTCATCGCGGAGAGTTTCGAGCGCATTCACCGGAGCAACCTGGTTGCCATGGGCGTTCTTCCCCTTGAATTCAAGGCCGGGGAAAGTGCGGCGTCGTTGGGATTGACCGGCATGGAAGCATTTTATTTCGAAGGGTTGGCCGAAAAGGTCGCGCCCTTTGCCGCGCTCGATGTAAAAGCCATTGCCCCCGGGGGCGAGGAAATGCGCTTTTCCACCACCATAAGGCTTGATTCCGCAATCGAGGTGGATTATTACCGGCATGGCGGCATCCTGCAATACGTGATGCGTCAGATGCTGACGGAGTAAACCGGAAGGGTTACCAGCAGACGCGTTCCTTCGTTTTCGGATGATTTCAACGAAAAGGCCCCGCCGCAGATTTCCGTTTTTTCCTTTATTCCCGTCAACCCGTAGCCGGCATTTTTCATTTCAACCCCGTGCCCGTTGTCGTTGATTTCCAGCCGCATCCGGTCGTTTTCCTGTGAAAGGGACAGCCATATGGTATCCGCCCCGCTGTGCTTCACCGCGTTGACGACCGCCTCCTGGATGATCCGGTAGATGACGATTTTCTGCGACTCTTCGAATGATTCTTCATCCATGTTGATGGACATGAAAAATGAGATGCCGGGGTGGGCGCTGCGGAGCTTTCGGCAGAAGGATTGGATGGTGGCTTTCAACCCGAGATCGTCCAGGATGGTGGGGCGGAGGTTGGCGGAGAGGCGCTTGGTTTTTTTGATGATTTTTTGAATGTTGGCGATACTCTTGTCCAGCGTTTCTGTAATGTCATCGTTGTTTCCGTTCTTGAATGCCGCATCCTCCAGGAGGAATTTTACGGCGGCGAGGCTGCCGCCCAGATCGTCGTGAATCTCCCTGGCGACCATTTTTTTTTCATTTTCCAACACCGTTATTGATTTATGGGACAATTGGCGCAGTTTCTCCCTGGCGATGCACATGCAGGTCCCAATGCCGGGATCATCTTGCTGGTCTCTTTGTTCCGGACTCCCGGCAGGGCAGTTTTCGGCGGAAGGGCAGAACCAAACATGCGGATCGGGGGTTTCATGCTTTTCGGGGTCAGGACTTGAAATCCCGGTAAAGGTCAGCAAAAGGCTTGCCTGGTTGTTCCCGTCATTGGCGGGCAGGGGCAGGCCGGAGAGCCGGATGGAAACGATGCCGTTTTCGGAAGAGGATACCCGGACTTTTTCATTTTCGAAATAACCCCCCGACGGGATACGGCTTATAAGCGCCCTGAACCGGTCCCGGTCTTCCTCGATGACAAAACCTTCGAATGGCTGCCTGACCATGTGCGTGGCGTGCCTTCCCAATATCTGTCTGCCGGCCCGGTTTATATCCTGTATTCGGCCGTCGCTGTCGATAAAGAGGCATCCTGTCGGTGCAAGCCGGTAAAGCTCCCGGAAGCGTTTCTGTGAAAGCCCCAATTCAACACTGGTTTTGCGAAGTTCTTCATCCTGAAGCGCAAGTTTCAGCTTCAGGTCGTTTATTTCCCGGATCAATGGGGGATCATCCGGGGAGCAGGTCTCCTGAGGGGAGACATTTGTTTGGCTCTTCTTTTCATTCATTGCCCGCTCTTGTGATAAATAATATACGCTTGCAAACGATTCAAAAAAGCCGGTTTTGACCGGTCCTTCCCCAATCAATCGGTTCGATGGTTTAACCACAAGAATAATCCTGCCGGGGTCAATAATCAAATTTAAATTTCGGGCGGGCCTCATAAAATGGCAGGAGCAGGGATAGCTGCCGGGAGAGTGCTTTAATCAGGCGGCTTTTTCCGGCCCGGAAGGCGATTGCCTTCCGGATACCGCTTCAATAAGCAGGTTCCGCACCATATCGGACGTTTCTTCCACGCTCATATGGGAGAACTGTTCATAGGGGATTTCGCTTAGCACGCGTATACGGATTTCATGGGAGCCGTGAAAATCAATGCTGTATTTGGGCAGGGCGGCGTTGGTGCCGGTAATAACGATGGGCAGGATCGGTACCTGCATTTCTTTTGCCAGGATGAAAGCGCCCGGCTTGAGCGGTTTGATCCGCCCGTCGGGTGAACGGGACCCTTCGGGAAAGATCAGGATTGAATTGCCTTCGGACAGTGCCTGTCTGGCATCGGCCATCATTTGTTTAACACTTTCCCGATCGCCGCGTTTCAGGCGGATATATCGGTTCAGGTACATGTTCCAGCCGATAAGGGGAACCTGGAAAATTTCGCTTTTGGAGACGAACTTGAAATGGAAGAACAGGTTGAAAAGCACAAGGATGTCAAGCAGCGACTGGTGGTTGGATACAACCACGCAGGCCCGGTTGCGAATGATGTTCTCTCTTCCTTCGACCCGGATGCGCCAGGCGGGAATGACCCATGTGTAGAGTGAGGCCCAGAAACAGGTAAATTGCTGAAGTATCTTGAGGCGGGGGTCGAACGGCCAGCTCAGCAACCTTATCACCAGGGCGATAAGGAAAAAAAAGACCGATGTCACGGAGACAAAGGTAAACCATGCGATGACGATTAAGCGGTTAATCATTTCCGGATGCCCGTTAAGTTCTCCGATGGTGTGCATTGGCGGATTATGGTCAACACAGATGGACTGTGTATAGCTTTTATGGTATTATTTTTCAAGTTGAAATTGACGGCGTCGTAAAAAGTCCAATATCTGCGTTATGCGCAAGCCCTCAGGGTCATAGGATGATAGGTCATAGGATGATAGGTCATAGGATGTGCTGACGAAGGAAGCGCATCGGTGAACTGTTTTAGGGGGAGCTGTTTTTGGAACCGGATAAAAAGCCTTTTTTTTCCAGATTTTTTTTCGATCAGCGGGATCATGATCTTCTTTTGATCGTCAACGAGATGATCGCCGGGGACAAGTCCGTCCTGCATGATCAGCGGCGCTTTTTTCACCACCTCCACCCTCGCGGCATAAAGGAAATGTCCGAATCCAGGGGGCTGCGAATCGCCTATGCCGTCATTCACCTGCTGGAATCCCTTGAGGAAGGCCAGGTGGATAACCGCTTATGCGCGCTTCGGGCCCTTCGCGATGAAGTCATGTGCAGCA
>PUOB01000408.1 GCA_003551985.1 Desulfobacteraceae bacterium
AATACGGCCCAAAGCCCGCCCATCGAGGCCGGCCCGTCTGCCTCGGAATAAACGGGAAATCGGCCATTACTTTGCCTCCCGGTTTTTTATCGATCGTATTTCTCCGGTTTCGGCAAGAGGCTTGAACACCTTGTAGCCTCGGTCGCCGGTGAAAACGAGCTGTCCCACACCCCCGGCGGCGACCGGGCTCTTGTAGCTGAGCGTGATGATCCAGAAGCGATCGTCATCGGTCAGCTCTGCCTCCTCACGTCGGCGTCTGTCGCCCTGTGGCAATACGCAGACTTTTTTGACCCAGAACAGCCTGTCATCATCCGTCAGGGCGCCTCGACTCTCGGCGTCATGCGGAGTGATACACTTCCTGACGATTGGCCCGAACTTCTGCCAGTTTATCCGCCGTTTCTGGTCTCGACGCCTCAGCGTCTTCAGCCAGGCGCCGACTTTCCCTATTGGGTCATGCATACGAGCACGTAATATCTCATTTTCGCTTAACAGCGTCGGCGTCCCGGACAGACTAATTTCGCCGCTCAATGATCGGATCTTGCATTTCCACCGTTGTCGTGTAAATATATTTCGGATGGTACAAATTGGCCGGACCCAAAAAACATGAAAGGAAATATGACTCAACATCGCCAACTGGCCGAGGAACTGATTGCCGAGTCAGAAAAATGGAACGGTTTTCGAGCGGGGATTGCCGATATCGATGACGTATTGGGTGGCCCCTCCTACAAGGCGGTAGCTGTGGATGGAAGTTGGAAGACCAACCATTCAGAAAATACTACTCCGTGGCTGCCAAACGCACGCTCTCTTCTGGTGCTGGCCATGCATCATCCGGAAAATGACCCACGGCTGGACTGGTTTGACCGGGGAAATACTGAGGGTAACCGCCGAATGACGAAAATATCTGAGGCGTTGGTAACCTGGCTGTTTAGCACTCATGGGATTCGTGCACAGCCACTGCCCTACCACGTGGAAAAGGGCGGGGTGTATCTGAAAGATGCCGCCGTGTTCGCAGGGCTGGGCGTCGTGGGGAAAAACAACCTGCTGCTGGACCGAAAATGGGGTCCCAGAGTCCGGCTTCGTGCAGTATTGATCGAAGATAGCCTTCCCTCCGGCCGTCCACCGGAAGACTTCCGACCCTGCCAAGGCTGTGACATGCCTTGCCGAAAAGCTTGCCCTGAAAATGCATTCGCTCTTGGACAATATGACCGGCCGACCTGTATCCAGCGCCTCGATTCCGATCGCGCCCATCCTATTGATAGCGGGCAAAAAGATTCTGAAGGCTCTCCGATCCTTGTAACCGACTGGTGTCGTAGGTGCGAGCTCACCTGTCCCGTAGGGAAAAAATAGCCCCATTTTTCTCAGGAATCAACACCCGCCTTCAGCTATTGAAGGGCCATCTTGTTGTGTGCCGGCAGACAATTCCGAAAGTATCTGCCGGCACATTCCAGGCACGATTCACCCACCCGGTCACCGGGGTGGCAATCTTGCTAATATGGCTCGGTCGGTATTGTTTTTATAAGACCAAACACCTTGGCTGGGAATACAGCATTACAGTGCATTCTGAATTTTGCACCTTGAATCTGGCAATCCTGTCCTGGCCGGAATTCGCATTACTGAAGGGCCATAGCCGCTAGTCTGCACTTCCTGAAACAAACTTGAACTTCTTTGTGCTGACATGTCATAGGATACTGGTCACACATCCATCTCATCCGATCCATTCACAAATAGGAGGATCAATTTTCTTTCCTGTCGCTCAAATCGATGTAGCCCCAGTGTACCTGGCTTCACCTCTCCGGCGGTCAGCGCAACCAACCACCTGTTCAATATTGTTGCCATACCCAGCGGAGCAACGTTTCCAGCAGTTGGTGCGCAGCTTTAAAACACAAGACGCTGCAACCCGGGAACCTCTGCCGTGGGTATAGCTCAACCATATCGGCCTTAAAACCGTTGATTATACATTCTATGGCGAGCGAATCACGGCGTCCACGATGGGCATTTTCGCTCTGAGCGTGGTCGTCGGGGTGGTAGGGGGCATGTACGGCATCGAAGGAGGCGCGAGAGCACAGAAATTTGTCCCCGCCAATGTGATCAAATGGATTTTGGCCTTTATTTTGGTTTTAGAGGGCTGCTCTATGTCGGTCCCTAAAGGATGATTGGTATAATTGGTTGACTTTTTAGTATAAGAATACTTATAGTTGCCCAAATCCAATAAACGCAAATAAGGAGAATGAAATGAAAAATCTTGCTCTGACAGCGGCTGTAATTTTTTGTATGCTTTTTTTGCCGCTTCCCCTTCTTGCCGATGCAGACTGGCAGAAAGACAAGGCCGATGATGATTACAATGTGGTCGTATACGTCAGAAGCCCTTCTGATTCGCCGTTTACAGAATGCCGGGGCGAAACCGAGGTAACAGCATCCCTCGGTGCACTCGTCAGTCTGATCGCGGATACGGATTCTTTTCCCGAGTGGATGCACAATGTAAAAAGCGCAAAGATTTTAGAACAGATCAGCAATACGGAGCGCCTGACCTATACCGCCCAAGCGATACCATGGCCGGTTACCGATCGGGATTCGGTCGTATATTCGAAATTAGCGCAGGACCCGGAAACCAAGCAGGTCTCCATTGAAATTGAAGCCCGGCCGGATGCTTATCCGGAGCAAAACGGATATGTCCGGGTGCCGGAGATGAGGGCCAGGTGGGAGCTTACACCGATAGGCGCCAACCGGGTATCCGTTGTCTATCAAATCATTTCTGATCCGGGCGGAAGGCTTCCCACTCGCGTTGCCAATGCGCACGCCGCTGACTTGCCGTTTTATTCGTTGCTGGGGTTGCACAAGATGATTGAAAAACCGGAATATCGTGATGCACACGTTGACATTATCAGCGAACCCTGAGCTTTGCATTCAAATAAGGCGGCAATAGATATGGAATCAGGTTTTCTCCTGAGCCAGGCCATCCGGTTTTTTTCACTGGTCCTGATCGGATATGGTTGCGGCTTGCTGGTGGTATACAAGGGCGTTAAAGTCAATTACACTCGTAAGATCCTTCATTTTTCCCTTTTTCTCATACCCATTTTCCTGAACTATGTATTTCCATATGAAATGACGTTCGGCCTGTTCCTTATCGGTTCCGTTATAGCTATGAGCACGCTTATACTGTATATTAAGCCCCTTCGGAAGCGAGTCGCTTTATTTCAAATGATGTTCAATGCCATTGACCGCCCCGAAGACCGTCCATACACGCTGTTGTGGCTTTCAACCCAAGTAGTCGTGGGTTGGCTGGTGATAATTCCTTCAATTATGCTTTTTGTGCTATACGGCCTTGAATCCTTGATTTTGATACCCGTGCTGATTACGGCCATAGGCGATGGGCTGGCCGAACCGGTAGGGGTCCGATTTGGACGGCATAAATACAAGGTAAAGGCTTTGACGTCAAACAGGACCTATTACCGGTCCCTGGAAGGGAGTTCATGCGTTTTTATTGCCAGCCTGCTGATAGTGGGCGTGCATTATGCTCATTTTTCCCCACCGCAGTTTATTGCGGCCATGGTATTGATGCCGGTTGTAATGACACTTACCGAAGCGTTCAGCCCGCACACCTGGGACAGCCCTACCTTATTCCTGGCCGGCTATCTGCTCTTGTTTGGCATAACGTTTATTTAGGGAAGCGCATAACGATTTGCCGTATTCAAAAAGCTTGAACCAGTCAAAATGCCGGCAGTAACAGAAAAATGCACCTTGCTTCTGGCAATCCTGTCCGGTCCCAAATTCGCATTACTGCCGGGCCATAGCCGTAGTACTCGCCCTGCTCCACCATTCACCCACTGCCATGAATACCCCAAATGGCCTTCCAGCAAAAAAGGGGCAATCCCTTTACACAATAACGGCATCTTTGCTATAGTTGTGATTAGAATATATAAGACAACTGCATAGAAGCTGTTTCAGCGTTTCATATGGGGTTTTGAAAAGACTTTCCAACACCGATGGATTCATGTGCATTGCATATATGGTGGGACCCCGTCTTTAAAAGCAAGGAGAATTTGCATGCTCCGCAGTGATTCATTTAGAGATGCCTTGATTTTTCATGCCGGGTTTTTTGCTATTGCAATGCCGATCGCCCTTTCATTGAAGGGCAGTGCGCTTGGATCGGCACTGGTGGTTATGGTCCTGGGCTACAACATTGCGCTGCCGCTTACGGGTAAAGCCCGGGGACATGCACAGTGGCCAAGACTGTGGCTGTTTCTCCT
>PUOB01000387.1 GCA_003551985.1 Desulfobacteraceae bacterium
ACCCGGCTTAACAATTCATCATCGTCAAATTCGAAGACCTCCGGGCAAACCTTGCTGCAATTGCCGTCTCCCATGCACAGATCATAATCGATTCGAACTTTCATAGCGCCTCCTTTTTTGCGGTGTCGGTGATGTGATAAAACAATAATACCGACCGCGCTTTTTGTCGATAAAGCCGATCCGGTGCCCTCTTGCCTAACTTCTGCAATAACACGGGCAGCGTCCTTGCTGCAAGAATATCGGTTTCGTATGCATTCTGCCACGCCATCACAAAATGCTCGTTGTCGTTGTCGTTGTCGTAATCGTAATCGGTTTTTTCAAGCGCTTATATTATGAAAACTTGTAAGAAGTCCTGGATTCAAGCTTAACGATTTCGTAAGTAAGGGCGAATAATCATTCGCCCTCATATTTTGTGTTGCGGTTCATCGATGCGCTTCCTTCGTCAGCACATCCTATGACCCTGCAAGAATATCGGTTTTGTATGCATTCTGTCACGCCATCACAAAATGCTCGTTGTCGTAATCGTAATCGGTTTTTTCAAAGGTTCCACAAGCCTGGCTTCCGAACGTTTTACGAAGTCGTAAAATGTGTTGTTGAAAATCTGATTTCCCATTATATTCTTATTAGAAAATCAGCAGAGGGTCAGAAAGGGGATAAAAGGATGGGGTTTCCGCTTAAAAACATGGGCCTTGTTTGCATGGCAGTGATCCTGCTTGCCGCCTCCTCGGGATCGGCGGAGTCACCCGGGCAACCGGATAAAACAATCACCATTGCAACGGGTGAATGGGCGCCCTGGACAGGAAGGGATCTGCCGTATAACGGTTTCGTCTGCCGCGTGGTCGAAGACGTTTTCAGCCGGGCGGGCTATGAGGTCGATTTCGCGTTCTATCCCTGGCAGCGGGCCTATGCCATGATCCTGCAAGGGCGGGCGGATGCATCCGCATACTGGTACATAAGCGATAGACGAAAGGAAGATGCGTATTACAGCGACCCGCTGACCCGCGAAAAAATCGTTTTTTTTCATTTAAAAACGGAGCCCATGGCGGACTGGGAGACGTTGGCCGATCTTGAGCCTTACAGGATCGGGGTGTCCCGGGGGAATACGTACACGGACGAGCTATGGGAAATGGGCGAACAAGGCGTGCTGACGCTTGACAAGGCGGACGGTGACCTTGCCAATTTCAGGAAACTGCTTGCCGGCAGGATTGATATCTTTCCCTGCTCGAAGCTCAGGGGGTATACCCTTCTCAACGCCCATTTTTCAGAGGGGACGGTTGCCTTGCTGGCGCACCATGAAACCCCGCTGGACGAGCCGACGGGTCATCTCATATTTCCCCGGGGGAAGGATGGCTCGCTGGCGCTTAAACGGGTTTTCAACGCGCATTTGCGTCAGCTCCGGGATGAAGGCGTGTATCGCAAATATATTGAGATATTAGAGCATGACGCATACAGCAAACACCAATAATGCGGGATTTAAAAAAGCGGCCCTTTTGGGCGGCATTGTCGCGGTAATTCTTTTTTGCGCGTTTGTTGTTTTTTATGAAGCGCGTGCCCGGAATCAGGCGCATGCAAAAATCGACCAGCACGCCCGGGTCATTGCCGATGCGCTGTGGAATTACAATTATGATGCCGCATCCGAATACCTGAACCTTGCCTGCCACTCTTACAACTATGCCTCGCTTTCGGTTTTTGAGGTGAACGGGGGGGTATTCTATGATTCCCCCCCGATGTCGGCCGGGCCATTGGATCGTCTTCTGATGGCGGTTAACTTCATACCTGAAATCCGGCTGGAATCGCATGTCGAATTCGACGGAAGAACGATTGGACACATCGAAGCGGTGTGGAACCCCCGGACGGTATATACCCACGGAGTGGTTCTGGCCTTTTTCATCATGGGGCTTGCGCTCTTCCTTTTTTATGTCAGATTATTTCAAGCCAACCAAACGCTGGAAATGCGGGTTCGCGAGCGGACCTCCGCCCTTGCCGGCGCAAATACCGCGCTGCAATACGAGATCCGGGAACGGGAGCAGATTGAAAAAAAGCTGCGCCAGAACGAGGAAAACCTCCGCACCACCCTCGATTCTATCGGCGACGCGGTGATCGCCACCGACATCGGGGGGCAAATTGTTCGCATGAACCCGGTCGCACAGGCGCTGACCGGGTGGCGAAAGGAAGAAGCGCTTGGCCGGCCGTTGTCCGAGGTGTT
This sequence comes from Desulfobacteraceae bacterium, assembly GCA_003551985.1. The sequence goes on from PUOB01000387.1 coordinate 2,207, forward strand.
CTATATCGTTGACGCCAGGACAAAACAAAGGCTGGCCGATCCGGTCAGGCGGGTGCTTGACGCCGGCGGCGTGGTCGAACTGGCCGAGCACACCCTGCTTTTAGCGTCGGACGGAAAAGAATACCGGGTGGATGATTCCGGGGCGCCGATCCGGGATAGAGCCGGCCATATCACCGGCGTCGTGCTGGTGTTCCGCGATATCAGCGAGGACTACCGGATGCGGGAAGCGTTGCGTGAAAGTGAAACCCAACTGCGCAGGGCCCAGGTCGTGGCCCGGATGGGAAGCTGGCAGGTCGATCTCAACACCGGCCGGGTTACCCTTTCCGAGGAAGCGTGCCGTATCTATGGCATGGATGCCTGTGAAAACAGGCTGCTGCGCGAGATTAAATCGATGCCGCTGCCGGAATACAGGGAGATGCTCGATGAAAAGCTGAACGGGTTGCTCCACGGCGAGCAGGAATACGAGGTGGAATACAGGATCAAACGGCCGGCGGACGGCCAAATCCGGGACATATATTCACTCGGGGCCTACAACCCGGAAAGCAATACCGTAACCGGGACCATCCAGGACATCACCGAACGCAAGCGGTCAGAAGCCGAGCTTCAGAAGGTGGACAGGCTGAAAACCGTGGGTATGCTGGCGGGCGGTATCGCCCATGACTTCAATAATATCCTTACTGGCATTTTTGGCAGCATCTCCCTTGCCAAATCAAAGCTGGAAAGCGGCCATGCGGCCCTCAAGCCCCTCGAGGAAGGGGAAAAATCAATGGAGCGGGCAATCCGGTTGACCAACCAGCTGCTGACCTTTTCAAAAGGGGGATATCCGGTCAAGGAAGACGCCCGGCTGGACCAGATCGTAGAGGAAGTGGTTCGTTTTGACCTGTCCGGCAGCAATGTCAAACCGGTTTTTCAATCGGCCGGCGATCTCCGGCTGGCCAAAGTGGACAAAGGGCAGGTCCAGCAGGTGTTCTCCAACCTTGCGATCAATGCCAATCAAGCCATGCCGGAGGGCGGCCATCTCTATATCAGCCTGGAGAATGCGGATATCCGGGAGACGAGCCGCCTGCCGCTTTCGCCTGGAAGGTATATAAAGGCGGTGGTGCGCGATGACGGCATCGGCATTGAACAAAAGCACCTGGATCACATATTCGACCCTTACTACAGCATCCGCCAAAACGGTACGGGGCTGGGGCTTGCAACTGTCTATTCCATCATGGAACGGCATGGCGGGCAGATCCGTGCGGCCTTGGAACCCGGCAAAGGCGCGACCTTCACCCTGTATCTGCCCGCTTCGGAAACGGAGCCGCTGCCGGAATCCGGCGGATCTGCATCGGGCGCCCCGAATTTGGTGCATTCCGCACGGGTCCTGATCATGGATGACGAAGAGATGATCCGAAATATTGCCTCGGAGATGCTTCAGGCATTCGACTGCGAGGTCAAAACCGCCGCGGATGGCAGAGAGGCGGTGGCAATGTACAAAGAGGCCATGACCTCAGGTGCCCCCTTTGGCCTGGTCATCATGGACATGACCGTTCCGGGCGGCATGGGCGGCGTGGAGGCCTTAAAGAAAATTTTAGCGTTTGATCCGGAGGTCAAGGCCGTTGTGTCCAGCGGCTACGCGGAAAATGCAATCCTGGGAAATTTCGCGGACTACGGGTTTAAGGACATTTTATCAAAGCCCTACACGCTTGAACGTTTGCGTGAGGTGTTGAACCGCGTGCTGCAAGTATGACGGTTTCAAGCCTCATATTTGGCGACCATCTCCCGGAAGCGCTCGATAATATCCTGGCGATCCCGCCGCAGGAGCTTGACCAGCTCCTCGTTGTTCCAGAAAAATGCGCGAACGAGAATCTTGTCCCGATAGAGAAGAATATTGCGCCGGTAACGCAGGGCGGCGAAGCCGGTCGGCGGCAGCAGCGCCAGGTAGGCAATCGCCCATTTCAGGTCCATCCCCGCAAAATACCACAACCAGAAACCGAATCCGCCGTATGTGATCGTAAACGCCAGAAACCCAAGCCCGAAATAGG
>PUOB01000132.1 GCA_003551985.1 Desulfobacteraceae bacterium
CAAAACAAAGGATGAAGCCGCGCCTCACGGCATACGGCGCAATCAGCCCGGTCTGGGTGACGCGCACCGGACCCAGCCGGTTTTCCCCGTCGATCCCGTGCTTCGCGTCAAAATAGTCGTTCGCCAGGTTCGTGCCGATTTGAAGCAAAAGACAGCTCAACAGTGCAAAGGCGCTCACCCACGGGCGGAAACCGTCTTGATGCGCCACTGCGGCCCCCAAAAGAACCGGCGACAGCCCGGCAGTGAGGGTGCGGGGCCGTGCGGCCATGATCCAAAGGGAGATGTTATTTGCGGTGGTTGTCATGTTTTATTATTGTGGACGAAGTGGACTTAATGGACTTGGTGGACAAATGGACGTAATGGACCCAGGGGGCACTCCAGGTGCCAACGGCCACGGGTTGATTATTAGTAATGCCACGGAAACCTTGAAAAATCGCGGGGGCGCTTTTCCACGAACGACGCCCTGCCCTCCTCGGCTTCCTCGGTGCCGTAAGCCAGGCGGGTGGCTTCCCCGGCGAACAACTGCTGCCCGACCAAACCGTCGTCCGGGAGGTTGAACCCGTATCTCAGCATCCGCATGGCTGTCGGCGATTTCGTGTTCATGATCGCCGCCCACTCGAGGGCTTTATCTTCAAGGGCCGCATGATCCGCCACGAGGTTGACCATGCCCATGTCAAAGGCTTCCTGTGCCGTGTAGGCCAGTCCAAGAAAAAAAACCTCTCTGGCCCGCTTCTGTCCGACCTGGCGGGCAAGGTAGGCGGAGCCGTAGCCGCTGTCAAAGGAGGCCACGTCCGGATCGGTCTGCTTGAAACGGGCATGCTGCGCCGAGGCAATGGTCAAATCGCAGACCACGTGCAGACTGTGTCCGCCGCCGGCGGCCCATCCCGGCACCACGGCCATGACCACCTTGGGCATGAACCGGATCAGCCGCTGCACCTCCAGGATGTGCAGCCGGCCCAGTTTTGCCGGATCAATGCCGTTTTCGCCGTCGTACTTGTAACCATCCTTTCCGCGGATCCGTTGGTCCCCGCCCGAGCAGAAGGCCCATCCGCCGTCCGTTTTGGATGGCCCGTTGCCCGTGATTATCACAACGCCGACGTCGCTGCTCATCCGGGCATGGTCCAGGGCCGTAAACAACTCATCCACGGTTTTTGGCCGAAAGGAATTTCTCGATTCGGGCCGGTTGAAAGCAACCCGCACCGTACCGTGGTCCACGGCCCGGTGGTAGGTGATATCGGAAAAGGAGAAGCCTTCAACCATGCGCCACTTATCCGCATCAAAAATCTCAGATACCATGTTTTACTCCGTTGTTTTAGATTTCGTCTCCTTACGGGCCTTGAAAACATCCAGGTCCGTCTCGGGGGAGAGACATATCTCGATTAACCCGCTGCGGTTTTGCGCCAGCATCTCTGTGTAAGCGGCAGCCAATGCCTTTGGCGTTTCCGCTGCCCGGTAGGGCAAATCAAACTGCCTGGCCATGTGTTCAAACTTGTATGGGTGCGGCATTGTCACCCAGTTGTCGGGTATCCCGTCGAATGTCGCAACCGGCAGGCGTTCAAAGATCCGTCCGCCGCAATTGTTTATGACCACCACGATCACGGGCGTCGATGACTGCGCCGCCAGCATCAGCGAATTGAGATCATGGAGAAACGAGATATCCCCGAGCACCAGGGTGGTTCGCCTGCGCGCCCCCTCTGCATAGCCGACACCGGTGGCGATGTTTCCCTCGATGCCGGACACCCCGCGGTTCGATACAATATGCACCTTTTTGCCGGCCCGGGCGACCGCCATATCAAACGCCCGGATCACCAATGAATTGCCCGTAAACAGCGCCTCGTTATCCGGGATCATTGAATAAAGCATTTCGGCAATCAATGGGTGGGAAAGGACATCACCGGGGGTGTTTTGACCGATCCGCCCCAGGAGGGCATGAAACCCGTCGGATAGAATTGAAAGGGCCTCCGGATCGGGATGTGCGAATGACCGTTCGTCAAATATATTTACCGCCGCCTGAGCCGTCATGGCCAGTTTAACGTCCACACAATGGGCCGGATCACGAATCCCCGCTTTTGGGGTAACCTGTATGAGCTTCGGTATGAGCTTCGGGGAGTGACTTTTCTCCTTCAGGACATCGTCGTAATAGGATTTTGACACCAGGGCCGTACCGAACTGAAGGATCACGTCCGGGTTGTACGCCCGGATCAGCCCCAGGGCCCGGGGATGATCCAAAAAGGGAACTTGCAGGTTTTCAGGGAATGCACCTTTCAGCCCGGATGCGATGTCGCAGAACACCGGCCATGAGACCTTCCGGACGAATTCCCCGATCCGGTTCGCGTCCTCCGAGGCGGACAACCGGCCCACAACCACCAACCCCCTTTTACAGACGCCTGCGATCGCGTTCAGCCGCGCCATGGCAGAGCCGTGATCAACAGCGGAAGAGGCAGGCGTTGCGGTCCGGGCAGCGGCATCCTCTTTTTCGAAGGCATCGGCGCAGGCGGTATGTGGGTAGGGGTTGTCCAGCAAGGCCTCCGCCATTTGCACCTGGTCTGTGAGTTCAAATTCGTTATCCGGACCGTCCGGGGCGCCGGGACGGGCGGTGGGCAAAAGCGGCTCGCGAAACGGCAGGTTGATATGAACCGGCCCGTTTTTAACGCCCGCCACCTCGCAGATCCTTGCAAGAAGTCCGGGAAGGGGATAATCTGCACAGGGGCACGGCAGGTTGAGACGTTTAACGGCAAATTGACCGAAAAGACCGGTTTGCTCCATGGTCTGGTTGGCATCGGCGCCGACTAGCTCGGGCGGGCGATCCGCACTCCAAACGATCATGGGGATTTCATCCCGAAACGCCTCGATCAGGGCCGGGTAATAATTGGCCGCGGCCGTGCCGGACGTGCAAACGAGTACCCCGGGCGTGCCGCAGGCTTTTGCATAACCCAGCGCCCGGTATGCCGAAGCCCGTTCATCCAGGCATAATTTGACGGAAACGCCCGATATTTCCCCGAGTGCTGCCATTATGGGGACGTTCCGGTTGCCGGGGGAAACAAAATACGTATCCACGCCGTTTTTTACCAGCTCGGAGACAATCAGCACAGACCAGAGCGTATTGAAATGGTTGAGCAGTTTACGTACGGCCATTATTCATAGACTCCAGGATCCTGGTAAAATTCTCCATCTTATACCCGGTCTCCTCCCATTCCGGTTTCGCTTCGGATCGGGCGACGATCCCCGCCCCGCCAAACAGGTGGAGCTCATTTTCCCGGACAAGGGCGGAGCGGATGCCCACCGCGAACTCGGCCGCATCCCTGGACATCCAACCGATGGGCGCACCATACCACCCCCGGCCGAAGGGTTCGAGGCGCGATATCATTTCCAGCGACGATTCCCGGGGGACACCGCCGACCGCAGGGGTCGGGTGAAGCATGCGCATCAGTTCAACCGGATTGCGGCCGTTCTTGACCCTTCCGCGCACGCGCGTGATGATATGCTGCAGGTGTTTGAGTTTCAATGGCCTGGGTGAGGCGGCGACAGAAACGTCATCGCACAGGCGTGCCATATGCGCACGGATATAATCGACCACGATCCGGTGCTCCTCCGCATCCTTGATGGAGGACATCAACTCGGATGCGAGCGTGTCATCCCGGAGCGGCTGATTGCAGCGCCGACGGGTGCCCGCAATGGCATCCGAAGCCAGCAAGCCTTTTGTCAGGTTGAACAGCCGTTCCGGCGACCGGCCCATAAACGCCTCCCCGTTTTTGGGGCGGCAGAAAAACAGGAAGGAATCCTCCTCAATGGCCTCGATGCAGCGAAACAGGAAAACCGGATCCCAGGCCACAGCGCTCTTCAGGATTTTTTTCCGCGCCAACACCACTTTCCGGACCCCGTTCCGGTTAAGCCGCGAAAGGACCTCGTCCACAAACGTTTGCCAGGATTCATACCCCGGAATACATGTTTCCGTGTAAGGCGGTACTTCGGAAGCAACGATACCGGGCACCATCGCATCAAGGCGCTTCAGCTGCCGGACAATATCATTGGCGGCATTGTCCGGCGATTTGTTTTCCGGCCCAATACAGTTTAAGACAACGGTGCAACCGTTTTCATCGCTTTTCAACGCCACCAGCGGGAGCACAAACCGGACCCGGCCAAAGGAACGCCATTCCGGCGGCATAGCGTCATCAAAAAAACTCATCCCGCCGAAAAGGG
>PUOB01000436.1 GCA_003551985.1 Desulfobacteraceae bacterium
ATTTTTCAGGCTCCAGGGAAACATTTTTCAATATCCGCTGCCGGAGATGTTAAAGTGCCTGAATCGGCAGCAGATGCAACAATCCCCATATCCATTGGATCTTTAAGTGAAAACCAAAAGTGATGGGCGGTGAGTTGATCCACAAGAACCAGGCGAAGGGTGGTAAAGTTATAGATCCGGATGAACACCGTGGCCCGGCGCAGTTCGTATAAAATTTAAAAAAATGAATTTTTTTGTTATTGTATTATGCTGAAGGCATGAAACAATTCATTGCTTAATGTTCAAGTGCTCTTATGCAGCAGCGATACCGGATTAGCTTATTTAGATGCCTTTATTTTTACACACCCGGTGCCTGAATGCAAACCATCTCTGAAGTAAATGGATAAAATTAATGAATGACGACAATGACGCCGGAAAAATCCGTAGTGCACTGGAAAATCTTTTCAAGTCCCAGAACCTGGCGGTGCTGGCAACCCATAATCAGGGGCAGCCGTATACCAGCCTGGTGGCCTTTGCCGGTTCGGAGGATTTGAAAGCCCTCTATTTCGTCACCGGCCAGGCCACGCGGAAGTATGCAAATTTAATGGGTGATCCCCGGGCGGCCATGATGATAGACAACCGCTCCAATGCGCCGGCAGACATCGCAGACGCTATGGCGGCCACGGCCACAGGTTCCGTAGACATTGTTTCCGAAAATGAGCGGATAAAACTTCTATATATTTATCTTCAAAAGCATCCCCACCTTGCCGAGTTTGCAAAATCTCCCTCCACGCGGCTGATCCGGTTAAACGTATTCTGTTATTATGTGGTCAACCGGTTTCAGAACGTTGTGGAACTCCACATGAGGACATGATGCTGATCAAGAACCTTGACCAAATCAACCCGTCCGATCAGCACATTGCCGGCGGAAAAAGCCTGGCTCTGGCGCGCTTGCATCAAAACGGCTTTCCGGTTCCCAAAGCGGTCTGTATTACCACCGATGCCTATGACACCTTTACGTCATCAACCGGCCTGCGCACCCGGATTCAGATGGAAATCAGCCGCAAGGATTTTTCCCAAATGCGATGGGAAGAAATCTGGGATGCGGCCGTGCGGATGTGCTGCCTGAGGTTCTGGTATCCATCATTCTTGAGATGTCTGAAGCCGATCCCCCAAAAAAAACCGCAGGAAAGTCCCGGTCGGAACTGGAAGCCGAATTTCTGGCCGGGTTTGATGCGGAGACCCGGGATCATGCTGAAGATCTGTTGGATCTGGCCCGGGCAAGCTATCGCCTGCGTGATGATGACAATATGTTTCTCGGGCGGATTGAAAGGGAAATGAAACGGGCCGCTGAAATCGGAAAACAGCGGCTTGGAATCCATGTTGCCCGCCTGGATTCTCTTGAAAAAATCAATGCCATTGCAAAGTCTTTGAAAGATCCGGAATATCAGCCGGATTTTGAAACAGCGATTCCGGAAGCACAATACAGGGTTGATCTGCAGGCCCGCCAGTTGATCGGTCAGCCGGCCGGCCGGGGAGTGGGCGCCGGAACCGCCCGGGTGATCCGGAGCCGAGATGATCTCGGCGGTTTTATTCATGGGGAGGTGCTGGTGTGCGACGCCATTGATCCGAACATGACTCTGGTGGTCCCAATGGCCGCGGCAATCGTTGAGCGACGGGGCGGGATGCTGATTCACGGGGCCATCATTGCCCGGGAATACGGCATCCCCTGTGTCACCGGAGTGCCGCAGGCCACGGTCATGATTCATACCGGAGACAAACTTACGGTTGACGGATTTCTCGGCATTGTTACCGTCGAAAAGGCGCGTGATGCAGCGACTTGAAGCGGCAGTAACGATTCGGGCACCCGGTGCAAGGGTCTGGCAAATCATCACCGACACTCATCTTTGGCCCCTATGGGGGCCTTCGGTCAAGGCAGTGCGATGCCGTGATCGATTCATCACGGCCGGGTCCACCGGTTTTGTTCAGACATTTTTCGGGTCGCGATTTTTCTTTGAGGTTACAGATTTTATTGATGAAACATACTGGGCCTGGCGGGTCCACGGGATCAATGCCACCGGGCATCGGGTGGAAAGAATGTCTCATAACAGATGTCATCTGGTGTTTGATATGCCGATTTTGATGGCGCCGTACTGGTTTGTCTGCGTTATTGCCGTTCGGCGCATTCGCGATCTGGCAGAAAATCATAAGTGTTTTTAAGTTCAGAACACCTTACCTCTGTGAAAATGCTGTGGCACCAACGCAGTCTCAAATTTCACTATTTACTAGCGCATAGGCGAGACGCAAATTACTTCCGGGATATATTATCTCAGCCTTGTTGAGCTCGTCTAAAAGTCCAGCGATCGATCGATTATCCGCCGGTGTGGATGCATTGTGAATTCGTACGCGCAAGCATTGGTTCTTGATATCCGGTAAAATATCGGCATCAGTAACGAACAGCCCTTGCAGCAATCGCCGGGCATCGGACATATTCACTGTTGGTCCGAGCAACAAGCCAGTCATGGCCGTTTCAGCCCGATATGCGATCATGCGCACGGTGTCCATCAAACGCTTTCGTCCCGGAAGCAGACAAAGATGTCACAAAAAAGTCATGAATGCCCGGCTTGCGGCAGCAGCAAGACCCTACCTGCCAGCACAGATTCACACCGGTTGTCATTGTACGTCGTGTTTAATGTTAAGGCTACGGATAAAGACAGCGGACAGGATACATTGCCTTCTCGTCCGGGCCGGCAAGCTTTCCCGCCTGCCGTTTCAAAAGCGCCTTTACCGGCCGTAGTGCAAGCACCGGGCGCACCCAGTTGGCGCGTTTCATCCATTTTACGTGCTTCGGCACCATAGGGACATAAACCTCAATATTGGGTATTCCGGTGGTATAGTAGGCTGTGACCATATCCACCCGCAAGGGTTTTTTTGTTTGGAAGCATACCCCGATAAAGGTCTTGGTTCAATCCCTAAAAATGCCGTCACGCCAGGACGTCTAAAAAATCCGGGGATTGTGCGAAGCGCAGACATCGGGCTTTATGGAAAATCGTTGTACTTGACATTCAAGGCGATTATGAGAAACATTAAGATTGAAAAACAATTTTTTATCCTTTGGGGTGGAATGCGCCACCCTAAATTAAAGGAACGATTTATGAAAACACGGATTACGGCACTTTTTGGTATTGAACACCCAATCATTCAAGGCGGGATGCATTATGTCGGATTTGCCGAGTTGGCGGCAGCGGTTTCAAATGCCGGCGGCCTGGGGATTATTACCGGTCTGACACAGAAAACGCCGGCGGATCTGGCCAGGGAAATTGCGCGCTGCCACGAGATGACCCAAAAGCCTTTCGGCGTGAATATCACTTTTTTACCCGCCATCACCACGCCGGATTACCCCGGTTATATCAACGCGATTATCGACGGCGGCGTTACAATCGTCGAAACCGCCGGCCGCAATCCTGAGCCTTACCTGCCTCAGCTCAAGGATTCGGGTATCAAAGTGATTCATAAATGCACCTCTGTGCGGCATGCGTTAAAAGCCGAATCCATCGGATGCGATGCGGTTTCCGTTGATGGATTCGAGTGCGGCGGACATCCGGGCGAAGATGATATTCCCAATATGGTCCTTTTGCCAAGGGCCGCGGAGGAATTGAAAATCCCCTTTGTTGCATCCGGCGGCCAGGCGAACGGCCGAAGCCTGGTGGCATCCCTGGCCCTTGGGGCGGATGGTATCAACATGGGGACCCGTTTTATTGCCACCCGGGAGGCACCGGTGCATGAAAACGTCAAAAATGCCATTTTGGCGGCCACGGAACGGGACACCCGCTTGATCATGCGGCCGCTGCGCAACACCGAGCGGGTGCTTCACAACGCGGCCGTGGATCGCTTGATCGAAACCGAGAAACGCTTGGGCGAAAACCTCAAATTCGAGGACATTTTCGATGAAGTGGCGGGGGTGTATCCCAAAATCATGGCCAACGGCGACATGGATGCCGGCGCCTGGTCTTGCGGCATGGTCGCGGGTTTGATCCACGATATCCCGACCTGCCAAGCGCTTATCGACCGAACGATGGCCGAAGCCGAGGCCATTATCCGGGAACGCCTGACAGGCCTGCTGGGCTGAACCGGCTGGCGCCGACTCCCGGTCTTTGAGATTCGGGCCATTGATAAATGC
>PUOB01000353.1 GCA_003551985.1 Desulfobacteraceae bacterium
TGCACAACGACGACTACACCACCATGGATTTTGTCGTGGAATTGCTTATTACCGTATTTCACAAGTCGTTCGAGGAAGCGACGCACGTCATGCTGAATGTTCACCGGTCGGGCATCGGGGTTTGCGGGACCTATACGTATGAAGTCGCTGAAACCAAGGTCGAGACCGTTCATGAGCTGGCATCTCAAAGGGGTTTCCCGTTAAAATGTTCAATGGAGAAGGTGTGATATTATGATCAGCAAGGGACTAAGCGTGGTTCTTAGCCAGGCGGTCAAGGAAGCCAGAAAACGCAGGCATGAATATGTGTGCGTCGAGCATATGCTTTATGCGATTCTGCATGACAGCATAGGAATAGAGATTATAGAAAATTGCGGCGGCAATGTCGAGAATCTGCAAAACGAGATTGAACGGTTTTTTGATGAAAAACTGGAGCGGGTGCCGGAGAGCCAGGAATACATCCTTCAGCAGACCATCCGTTTTCAGCGCGTGATCCAGCGCGCGGTCAACCACGCCCGGTCTTCTGAGAAGGATTCGGTTTACGTGGGGGATATACTCGCATCCATGCTGGAGGAAAAAAAGTCGCATGCGGCGTTTTTCATGGCGGCCGAAGGGATTACGCGTCTCGACGTTTTGAATGTGATATCCCATGGCGTCGGCGGCGAAATGTTCAAGGAGTCGCCGGACAATGCCATGATCACCGGGAAAAAGGTCAAGAAAAAGCAGGCGGATCCCCTGGAAACGTTCACCATCGACCTGGTCGACAGGGCCGTCAACGGAAAACTCGACCCCGTGATCGGCCGGGACGCCGAAATGGAACGGATCATTCATGTGCTTTGCCGCCGCCGCAAAAACAACCCCGTTTTTGTGGGGGAGCCCGGGGTCGGCAAGACGGCCATGGCCGAAGGACTGGCCATTCGCATCGCCGAGGAGAATATCCCGGAGGCCCTGGAAGGCGCGCGCATCTACTCGCTCGATTTGGGCGCCCTGCTTGCCGGGACCAAGTACAGGGGGGATTTCGAGCAGCGCCTGAAAGCGGTTATATCCTCCCTCCAGAAAAAGGAAAACGCCATCTTGTTTATTGACGAAATCCATACCATAATCGGTGCGGGTGCGACGAGCAACGGGTCCATGGATGCGTCAAATATATTGAAGCCCGCACTCGTGGCAGGCGGGATGCGATGCATCGGTTCGACCACATATGAGGAGTTCAAGAACTATTTTGAAAAGGACCGGGCGTTTTCCAGGCGATTTGAAAAAATCGAAATCGCCGAACCGTCAATCTCCGATACCGTAAAGATCCTCAAGGGGTTGAAAAGCTATTACGAAGACCACCACCAGATCCGCTACACGGACACGTCGCTCAAGACGGCGGCGGAGCTTTCGGCAAAATATCTGACGGAACGGTTTTTGCCGGACAAGGCCATCGATGTCATCGACGAGGCGGGGGTTTCGATCCGGTTGAACGGCGCTTCAAACCGGAAAAAGGTTCAGCCCGGCGATATTGAAAAGGTCGTTGCAAAGATTGCCCGCATCCCGTCACAGCGGGTCAGCTCCTCCGACAAGGTAAACCTGGCCCATCTGGGGGAACGCCTGAGGGCAAAAATTTTCGGCCAGGATCAGGCCATCGAATCCATGGTCACGGCGATCAAGCGCTCCCGGGCGGGGCTTGCCGCACCGGAGCGCCCCATCGGCTCCTTTTTGTTCACCGGGCCCACGGGCGTCGGCAAGACGGAGGTGGCACTGCAGCTTTCCCGCATTTTAGGGGTCAAGTTTCTGCGCTTCGATATGAGCGAGTACATGGAAAAGCACGCCGTGGCGCGGTTGATCGGCGCACCCCCGGGATACATCGGCTTCGACCAGGGGGGGATGCTCACGGATCAGGTCCGCAAGAACCCTTATGCCGTGCTGCTTCTGGATGAAATCGAAAAAGCCCATATCGACATGTACAACATTCTCCTGCAGGTGATGGACCATGCCGCACTGACCGACAATAACGGTAAAGTCGCCGATTTCAGAAATGTCATCATTGTCATGACCTCCAATGCGGGCGCCCGTGAAATGGTGAGCAACACCATTGGTTTCAGTTCGGGCACCGAAGATACATCCGAAAAGGGGAAAAAAGCCGTTGAATCCTTTTTCAGCCCGGAATTCCGGAACCGGCTTGACGACATTATCTCGTTTCGATCCCTTAGCCTCGATATTATGGAGCAGGTCGTTGATAAATTTATCGACGAACTACGCCCCCAGCTTGCTGCGAAAAAGGTGGCGCTGAAGCTGTCGGCAAACGCACGGCGCTGGCTGGCCAAAAAGGGCCATGACCCGCATTTCGGTGCAAGGCCGCTTGACAGGGTGGTGCAAAAGGAGATCAAGGACGTGCTCACGGATGAAATCCTGTTTGGCAGGCTCACAAGCGGCGGCAATGTATTTGTAAAAATAAAGGACGACAAGCCCTTTTTTACATACAGCTGAAACCGTGATGCCCATTTTCCGTCTTTCAGACCGAATTTCCTTTCCGCCTGCCCATTTTGCGTCGAATAACGGTTTGCTTGCCATAGGCGGGGATCTGAGTGAATCCCGCCTTCTCATGGCTTACCGGATGGGGATTTTCCCGTGGTTTTCCGAGGAAGACCCTATCCTTTGGTGGTCCCCGAACCCCCGCCTGGTTTTGTTTCCGGATGAAGTCCGGATTTCAAGGCGCCTTGGCCGTACCATCCGGCAGGGCCGATTTACAGTTACCGCCGATACGGTTTTTGAGCGGGTTATTGACGAATGCGCCCGCGTCCGCCTTGAAAAAGGCGAGATGACATGGCTCATTGACGATATGATAGCGGCCTATAAAGGCCTCCACGAGATGGGATACGCCCATTCCATTGAAGCATGGGTTGACGGAGGGCTTGCCGGCGGGCTCTACGGGGTTTCCCTGGGTGGTATTTTTTTCGGGGAGTCCATGTTTACCCGGGTGCCCAATGCGTCCAAGGCGGCTTTGGTCGGGCTCTGCCGTCATCTGGAAAGCAGGGGGTTTGACCTGATCGACTGCCAGGTAACGACCGGGCATTTGATACGTATGGGGGCCAGGGAGATTTCCAGGAGGGATTTCCTGAAAAAACTGGCGGCATCCCTGCAGCGACCCACCGATACCGGCCGTTGGCATGTCCGTTTGGATGAGTATTGAGTCCAGCTTATGGGGAAGAAGTACATGGCGGAAATGCCGGTCCGGCTCGAAAAAATGCTCCAGGAGACGAAAAGCCGACTTGTGAAAGAAAAAGGGTTTGCCCCGGAAAATATTGCCATCGAGCTTGTGAACAAGGGGCATGCGTCAGTATCCGAAGGGATAATCGATTGTTTTAAAAGCGGAAATTTCGATATGGTCGTGCTCGGCCGCAAGGGGCGGTCAAAATCCGAGGAATTCGTGTTGGGGGACATCGCGTCAAGCTGGTCCGGAATCTTCCGAAATCGTCGATTCTGATGGTGAAAACAGACTAAACGCGTCTAAAACCCGTTGGCTCAAAAAACCGGACGAATCCGAAAGCAGGAAAGGAGTTTCCATGTCAGCCGATTGTATTTTCTGTAACATCGTTAACAAATCGACGAATACCGAAATTCTTCATGAAACCGAAGACCTGATTGTCTTCAATGACATCAACCCGCATGCACCGGTTCACCTGTTGATCGTTCCCAAGAGGCATGTGCGGAGCATCAACGATCTCGAGCCCGGAGATCATGATATTGTTTCAAAACTCATCTTCACCGGAAGGGATATGGCCCGGGAAAAGGGGATCCATGAGTCCGGCTACCGGCTTTTTTTCAACGTTGAAAAAGGCGGGGGGCAGGTCATTTTCCATCTTCACCTGCACATGGTCGGCGGGTGGTAGGCGCTATTATTTCAATCCGCGTTTATCGCGTATAAAATCCATTCCCTCGAAGCATTGCTCGACATCGTCGTAATACCATGCGCCGGTGTCAATACCGCTTTCCCGCAGCACGGTAATGGTGTGACCCACGCCGCCCGGCAGGCGTTCCAGGTTGGGGGCAAGGTAAACAAAGCCCGCAATCAGGAACACCGCGATGCCAAAACGCACGAGGCGTTTTTTTATGGAGACCGGGGACGGTTTCCCGTCCCCGGATTGTTGCGTGTCGTTAATCAAA
>PUOB01000076.1 GCA_003551985.1 Desulfobacteraceae bacterium
ACATTTCTTTCTTGATAGACGCAATGTCCAATGTTAGATTTAAAGGATATTATTCAAATACCAGACAAAAAAGGAGGTCCACACCATGACCAATGACGCAAATATCCCCAATATCGATTTTGCGGTAGACAAAAACAACCTGTACCGCGAAGAGGGCGTCACGGATCACAAGGTCGCTTCCATCCGCCGGCTTATCCCCATTAAAATTGACGGGTCGGACGATCCGGACCGCGAACCGGTCTTTTATGCAAGCACTCAGCTCATGACGCCGGAAGGCCCCTTGCCCATCCAGTCCGCCTTGTCGGCAAAAACACTGGAAGCGGCTATCGAGGAATTTCCCGAAGCCATGAAAAAAGCCCTCGACAAGACGATCGACCAGATCCAAAAACAGCAGCAGCAACAGCAGCAACAGCAGCAACAGGATCAATCCCGAATTTACGTGCCCGGAAGATAAGGGGGTATCCCGTATTATAAACCATCGCCGGCGCCTGATTCAACGGGTGAAATCCGGGATTTTTCCGGTTCGAAAACAGGCGCCGCCGTGGATTCGGGGCGGCACGCTGCAAAGTCCGCGGAAGACGCAACCCCACCCGTGGTGAAACAGGCATAAACCGGCAGGTGGTCGGAATATCCCTTTCCGAGATGGCGCCCCCTCCCCTTGTCTTCCCGCTGCCACCTGAAAATCCGGTCGTCTTTAAACAGGTAATGCGGGTCGAATTTGTCGAAGGAGTTGTCCACGTATGCGATGCCCGATTCGCCATACAGGGGCGCAGGCAGCAGGATATGGTCAAGTGTCCGCCTCTGGCCAAAGAAAAGATAGGACCAGCGCCGCTCTTCCGCCACTTCCAGCCACAGGTTGTAATGCAGACGCTTTTCATCGACCTGGACAAGGATATCGGTATCAACCAGCGCGCCGTCATGAATGGTATTCAACACGTGATTGATGCCGGTCCTGCCACCGGTGTCGTTCAGGCGCGCATCTTCCGTGATGGTTTCAAACTCGTTGTAATTGGTATTGAAATCCCCCAGTAAAATATAATCTGTCCCCGGCGGGAGTTCCGATACGGCATTATAAAGGGCTTTTGCAGAACGCTTGCGTTGGCTTTCAGGTGCGCTCCGGGAGCGCCAGTGATTGACGAACAACACCAGCGGTGTTCCATCTATTTCAACCGTCGCCTTTAGTATATTGCGGTTTTGCCTGCCGAAAACAACGATGTCGCGGCTTTCGACAATGGGATAGGTGGACAGCAGCGCACACCGCACTGCGGTGTCATCCTTTTCCGTAACAGCGGCCCATGGATAATCAAGCCCTTTTTCCCGCAGCACCGCCTGAAGGTATTCGAGCGCCGCGATGGATTCGACCTCCTGAAGCGCAAGCACCTGGGCGTTCAGGTCGACAATCACCCGCGAAAGGTTCTCCGCCTTGATCGCCAGCATGTCGCTGTCCCATCCGTATCGGGCGCCGGGAACATAGGCGGGGTATTCGGTGCCGTCATGCGACAGGTCAAAAAGGTTTTCAACGTTGTAGGTTGCCACCCGGAAGGTCCCGGCCCAGGAAACGATTGACGGGACCGGGATGAAAAGGACTGCCTGCAGTATACCCACCGCAGCACAGTAAATCAAAACACGTTTAAGGGTTTCGGGAAATTTCATGGCGGCAGTCACCCCGGTTCAGCTTTTCATGGCGGGAAAGAAAAAGGGCACAGGGAAAACCTGCCTGAAACAAGCTTTCCCTGTGCCCTTTTTTATTAACGCATAATCATGCCCGACCAATTTATTGGGCTATGGTCGCATTGAGATAATTCTGTATCAATTTGTTGTCATCGTCATCGGTAATTTCCCGGGGCAAACGTTCAACCGCTAATTCCATGGCCATGTCCAGAAGTTCATCAGCCATATTTTTCCGGGCGTTTCTAATCTGGTTGTCGATCCGCTGACGTGCGTTTTTCATCATCAATCGGCTTTGCTCATTGGCCTCGTCGATGATTTCCTGCTTGCGATGCTCGCCTTCCTCAATGATCCGCTGCTTGATCTCCTCGAGGCGCGGCCCGCTTGTTTCAAGGGACTCTTTTGCCTCGCGCACCTTGTCGAGCATTTCATCCTTTTCTTTCTGGGCCCGCTCAATTTTTGACTGGATTTCCGACTTTTGCGAATTCAAAAAATCAACCAGCAACGGGCCGGCGAATCGCACCAGAAAATAGGCGAGTATACCAAAATTGATCCAGCGCAGGATGAAATCATATATCGGCCGCCATTCCCTTGCGCCGTCCTCCGCCAATGCGGGATCGACCATGAAGCAGAAAAACACGCCGGATGCAATAAGGCCTGCCTGTAATAGTTTGCGCCGAATGTTATTCATACACCAGCCTCCGATCCAACGCCTTTTCCATGATGGTTTTCGACAACCGCTCGGATTCCTCCGCGAGGTGCTGCCTGACTTCCGCGATCTGGCGCTGAACTTCCGCTTTGGTCTCTTCGTTCAGCTTTCCAATTTCAGAGTCGACATCCGCATACAGTTCGTTGGCCGCTTCGGCGCCGTCCTTTTCGAGACGGCGTTGAACGTCAAACGCCTCCTGCTTGACCTCCCGCGTCCGGGTTTCAATCGTATAAAAGATTTCTTCAAGCTCGTCTTCGGCTTCTTTGATCTCTTCTTTCATGCGCTCGATCTGCCGGTCCCGTTCCGCCACCACATCCTGAAGCGGCTGGTACATCAAGCGGCTTATCAGCATCATGAAAATCAGAAACGATATCAACTGTACGACAAGTGTCGCATTGATGGATATCAGCGCGACCGCTCGGGTAATTTCGATTTCCATGGCCCCAATTCCGTTTATTGATCATGCATCATAAAACAGGCATTATACAGGTTTGCTGCGCATTCACGCCCGGAGGCCAATGCCTGGCAATCACCTGGACACACAACGTGTCTTTTATTTAGTGGCGGAGCGAAAACCGTCTTTTTCGCCAATCTCTGCGTCCGGCTCAAATTTTAAGCCTCAAAATACGCCCGGTATTCCTTATGACGAAAAATCCTGGTTTTCGTTCGGCCACTATTTAAACGACGAAAAGCAGCAGCATTGCGACAACAAGAGAATAAATACCGGTGGACTCGGATACGGCCTGACCAACCAGCATTGTTCTCGTCAGAAGGGCCGCCTCGCTGGGATTCCGGCCTATGGCTTCGCAGGCCTTGGCTCCGACCAATCCCTGGCCGACACCCGGTCCGATAGCGCCTAGCCCCATGGCGAGTCCTGCGCCGATAAATGTTGCCACACGGATCAAATCTGCACCTTCGATACCCATTTTCTTCCTCCTGATTGTTTTTAAAAAACTTAAGCCACAACAAATAACAAGACCAGCGCGATTACCATTGAATAAATCGCCGTTGACTGTGAAACCGCCTGGGCGACAAGCATCATCCGCATCAAAAGCCCCGCGTTTTCCTGGTTTCTGGCCACCCAGCCGATAGCGCTGGCGGCGGCGATGCCGTTTCCGAACCCGGGACCGATCGCCCCGAACCCCATGCAAATTCCAGCCGCTATCAGGGCGGCTGGGGGGGCGTAAGTGACGGCCTCCGGATGAAACTTGAACAATAAAACAAAACTGATGAGCAGACCGAATATAACCGGCGTCTGGGCGACCGCCTGCCCGACGAGCATGGTTGTGGTTACGACCCCGACCGTTCTCGGGTTTCGCGCAATGCCGTCGCAGCTGGCGCCCGCGGCCATGCCGCCGCCGTAGCCGGAACCGATTGCCGCGAGACCCGTGCTCAGGCCCGCCGCCAGAAAAGCGGCCCCGTAAGGATTGACAGGAACATCGCCGAAATTGACAAACATGAGAATAAGGGCGATAACCATCGCAAAAATTGCGGGCGTCTGGCAGACCGCCGCGCCCACGAGCATGTTGGTCGTCAAAAGCCCCTGGGCCTCCGGCTGCGTGCCCATCCCCCGGCATGCGGCACCCCCGGGATAGCCGGAACCGGCACCGGAACCGATCGCCCCGAATCCCATGCAAAGGCCCGCGCCCAGAAGCGCCATCGACTTTACCGTCACTATCATCATGTCACCGGTAAAGTCGACAAACAAAAGCATCAGGGCGATAACCATGGCCAAAATCGCCGGCGTCTGGCAAACCGCTG
>PUOB01000327.1 GCA_003551985.1 Desulfobacteraceae bacterium
CGTTGCCTGGGACCTCGTCTTTTGCGGTAAGGTAGCTGCCATAGGTTATCAGCACGCCCATGCCGAGGCTCAGGGTGAAAAACGCCTGGGAGATGGCCCCCAGAAGGGTCCTGCCGGTTACCTCGGAGAAATCCGGGCGAAGGTAGTACGCAAGACCTTCTCCGGCACCCGGGAGTGTGACGGCCCGGAGAATAAGGATGACCAGAATAACGAGCAGGACCGGCATCAGGACGGTGACGCACCGCTGGATGCCCTTTACCACGCCGGCGGCAATAACGCCGGCGGTCAGCACCATGAACAGGGCCTGCCAGAAAATGGGCTCCCACACGCTTGTGATGTGGCCCACGAACACATCGGCGTGATTGATACCCGGCGTCGTAGTGGAGGCGAAAACCTTGAAGATATAGGCCAGCGACCAGCCGGCAACCACGGCGTAGTAGGATAAAATGACAAAGCCGGTAAAAACGCCGAGCCCGCCGATAATCCACCATGGTGCCTGCGGTGCGAGGGCTTTGAAGGCGCCCACCGGGTTGCGGTTGGTTTTCCGGCCGATGATGATTTCATTGACCATGACAGGGTAACCGATCAATACGATGGCAACCAGGTAGATGATCAAAAAGGCCGCTCCCCCGTGCTCGCCGGTCATGTATGGAAAGCGCCAGATATTCCCCAACCCGATCGCCGATCCGGCCGCCGCGAGGATGAACCCCATCCGGCTGGCCCAGCTTTCCCGATTGTTGTTGAGATGTGCCATTTTCTGTTTCACCTCCATGCTGTTTTGGTTTGAATTTTCATTGAGATACCATAAAATTGCATTTAGAGGCTACATTTTTTTCTATTTCCTTAATTCGAAGGCTTGTCAAACAATCCATAACCGAACCCGCGCCCGATTCCTCGGCACACCCATGTTCTTTTTCGATTTCGTTTTCGATTTTGATGCAAGAATACGAAGAAAAACTGCTTATTTGCGATTGGCTACGATCGCAGGCTTTTCGTGTTGACAGGCGAACCGGCAGGTGTAAAATTATGGAATGATCGACAACGGCACAAAACAACGTTCACGATCAAGGGGTAAAAAAATCATGGGTTTTAACGAAATACTGTTTGAAAGGAAAAACGGCGTTGCGGTGTTGATGAACCCGTAAAAAGTCTCGATCCGACGGTTTTGTAAAAAGTTCAGGATCAAGGCTTACCGGGTTTCGAAGAATGCAGCGTACCTGTCGTACGTGAAATTCCGAGAAATTGCGCAGGCGCGGATATCGGACTTTTTACGAAGCCGTCAATGTCAGAACCGAGTCAGAACCGAAGTTCGGGAGAAGTCGCATGACATGTAAAATTCTGAAAATAGTTTGTTATGCCTTGATGGGCACTGCTCTGGCGGCTGCCGCTGTTGCGGATGCCGGGAGGAGCGTTACATTTGCAGAAAAGAGCGGAAACAAGGCGGCAGAGGAAAACCGGAACCCGTTTCATGAGCAGAAAATGAAAATGATCGAAAAGCAGATCGCGGCGCGGGGTATTACCGACCAGGACGTGCTTTCCGCCTTCAGGCAGGTCGACCGCCACCGCTACGTACCGAGTCACCTCCAGCATATGGCCTACGAAGACCGGCCGCTGCCCATCGGCGAAGGGCAGACCATTTCCCAGCCGTATATCGTTGCCTTCATGACCGAGGCGCTCGATCTCGGCGATACGGACCGCGTGCTCGAGATCGGCACGGGCTCGGGATACCAGGCGGCCATACTGGCGGAAATCGTGGCGCACGTCTATACCATCGAAATCATTGAATCCCTCGGGCGCCGGGCAAAGGAAGTCCTCGATGCCGAAGGCTACGCCAATATCGACGTGAAAATCGGCGACGGCTTCCAGGGATGGCCGGAGCACGCGCCGTTCGATGCCATCATGGTGACCTGCGCCCCCACGGACGTGCCCGAACCCTTGAAGGAGCAGCTGGCCGAGGGAGGCACCATGATCATTCCCGTTGGACAAGCGTGGGACCAGAAGCTGGTGCTGCTTGAAAAACGGGACGGAAAACTCGTCGAAAAAGAATCCCTGCCCGTCCGTTTCGTTCCCATGGTGGATGAGGACGGAAAAACCTATTGAAGCGGCCAAAAGAAAACCTGGCGGAAAAATCGGCTAAATCCCGGACCGGGCGAGACCATGGGCCAGGTCATGGAACAGACTGTTGGCCGGACCATGCACCCGGCCATTTAACAGGCCATAAACCTAAGACCGGCAATTTCACCGGAAACAGCTTGCCGCAGCCTGCTTCTTTTTTCCCGAAAGGACCCCACACATGCCCAAGACCCACTACTGGCCGGACGAATACATCAAGAAACGGATGACCGCGCAGCAGGCCATGTCTTTGCTCAAAAGCGGCCAGCGGGTTTTTATCGGGTCATCCTGCGGCGAACCCCAGCACCTCGTGAAATCCCTGGTTGAATCCGCAAACACTTTTACGGACCTCGAAATCGTTCGCCTCATGAGTCTCGCCCAGTCTCCGGTTACCAGACTTGCCAGCGAGAATCGCATCGAACAGTTTTCCATCCGAAACATCTACCAGGGCTCGGCCGCTGCACGGCACCTGGCCGCCAACCTGCCGTTTATCACCCCGATGAACATCTCCGCCGTACCGGGCCTTTTCATCCGGCGGCACCTCCCCCTGCAGGCGGCCCTGATTCAAACCTCGCCGCCGGACGACTTCGGCTGGATGAGCATGGGGATATCCGTGGACGTGGGGCTTGCTGCAGCACAGTCGGCAGACATCGTCATTGTGCAGGTCAACGAGCACATGCCGCGGGTTCTCGGGCACAGCTTCATCCACGTCAACGACGTGGACGTGATCATCGAGATGGACGAGCCGCTGCTGACCGTCGAACAACTGCCGGAGTTCGAGACCGCCCACGCAATTGCCCGGCAGCTGTCTACCCTCATCGAGGACGGATCCACCTTCCAGCTCGGCCTCGGCGCCACGCCCAAATCCATCCTCCTGGCACTTGCGGACAAAAACGATCTGGGCGTCCACACCCAGTACATTATCGACGGAATCATGGACCTGGTCTCCATGGGAAGCATCACCAACCGCTACAAGGGGCTCAACGACGGCAAAATCGTCGCATCCAATGCCGTGGGGTCCCAGCACCTCTATGAATTCGTCCACGACAACCCGTCAATCGAATTCTACCCGTCCGATTACATCTGCAATCCGGGAATCATCGCCCAGAACCGGAACATGGTCTCCATCAACATGGTCATGGAAATGGACATCACCGGCCAGGCATCGGTGGACGCCCTTCCGCATCATTATTTTGCGGGCGTCTCCAGCATGCTGGACTTCATCCGGGGAGCATCCATATCGCCCGGCGGAAAGTCGATCCTGCTGATCCCCTCCACATCCATCGACGGAAAGGCCAGCCGGATCGTTCCTGAGCTGACCGGCGGGGTCGTGGTCCCCAGAAACGACGTTTCCTACGTCATCAGCGAGTACGGGGCGGTCAACCTGTTCGGGAAAAATCTCCAGGAGCGGGCCACCGCCATGATCAGCCTGGCGCATCCCGATTTCCGGGAAGAGTTGTTCGAAATGGCCCGCGAAAAAGGGTACATGACACCCGGAAAGAAACTCGGCCATGCCATCCGGAGCGTCTACCCGGCCGGCCTGGAGGAGCGCCGCAAAACCGACGGGGAAATGATCACCTACCGGCCGGCCAAGGCGGTGGATGGAAGACGCATCCAGGAGCATTTCTACAACCTGGACAAAAAGGATGTCGTGGCCCGGTTTTTTTACGACAAAACGAGCTTTCTCCAGGATGACATGGAAAACATCATCGAAACGGACTACGTCCGGAACCTGACCCTGCTGGCGATCAAGGGGGAATTCGGTTTCGGATCGGTCGTCGCCATCGGCGCCTACATGCTGGAAACCCCCCATAACATGGCCGAAGTGGCTTTCTCTGTCAGCCGCGAGTGGCAGGGAAAAGGCGTTGCCACCGTTTTGATCCGAAAGCTTGCCGAGGCGGCGAAACAGAAGGGCATCGACGGACTGGTGGCCTATACGGACCCCACCAACCAGGGAATGATCCGGTTGTTTCACCGGCTGCCATACACGATCCATAAAAAACGCGAAGACGATATCATCGTGC
>PUOB01000397.1 GCA_003551985.1 Desulfobacteraceae bacterium
TGGGACGAAAGAAGTTTTCACCCGAAACATAGTTGTGAATGGCATTCATGATGCTCAGGACCTTCATCTTGGCTTCCGGCGAAACATTTTTGCGGCTTTCGGCAAGGCCCATTGAATAGGCAATGTCGGAAATATATTCCGGCACCTGGAAATCCATGATTTTTCCATGCCTTGTTTTCATGAAATAACGAAGCAGCGTGAGGTTGGATATTTCAGGATTTTCAAAAAGGTAGTCGACCATCTCGTCGATGGCTATTTCCAGCCGCCGCCCCAGCGGCTTTCCCTTGATCTTTTTCTCCACTTCCACGAGTTTGCAACGGAGCCCCTCGTTGATGTCCCGAATCACGGCCTCGTAAAGATCGCCTTTCTCTCCCCAATGATAATAAAGGGTTGAAATATCGATATTGACCGCCTTGGCGATCATACGGGTGGTGGTTCCGTGAAAACCGTATTCCCCGAAAATTTTCCTGGCAGCCAGCAAAATCCGCGCCTTCATGGAGTCCGGGTTCTGTTTGGCTTTTTCAAGTGCGGTGGTCATAAAATCCTGCCTGTTTTATAGTGTCGGTCGGGCACTAAACCGCCCCGGCCTTTTCGAGTCTTTCGATATCCGAATCCGAATATCCGGTTTCCTTAAGGATCCGATGCGTGTCCTGCCCGAATCCGGGGGGAGCCGTACGGACGCCCCCGGGTGTCCGGGAAAGTTTGATCGGGGTGCCCAGGACTTTAATCGGCTTTTTGCCGGGCGTTTCAATTTCAGCTATCATTTCCCGGGATTTAAACAAAGGGCTGTCAACGGCTTCGCTCATCGTTCGGACGGGCGCCCAGCAAACGTCCTTGTCGGCAAGGGCTTCCTCCCAGTAGGCAAACGTTTCGGTTTTGAACCGGCCTCTGAAATAATCAATAATTTCCTGACGGCGCGCATCATTATATTGGTGTTCGATATATTCCGGAACGCCAAAAAATTCGCACAAGATCTTCCAGAAACGGTTTTCAACGGCGCCAATGGACAAATACCGGCCGTCTTTGGTTTCATAAATATTGTAGCAGGCATAGCGATGGGAAAACAAGAAATCGGCCCGCTTCGGTGCCTGACCGGTCATCTGCTGCATGATAAACGCAAGGGTAAGCAGGCTGAAACAGCCGTCGGTCATTGAAATATCAATATATTGGCCTTTTCCGGTGTTTTGGCGCGCAACAAGGGCCATCAATATCCCCATGACCGCATTCATCCCGCCGCCGGCCATGTCGGCGATCTGTATCCCCGGAATAACCGGCGGCCCGTCGGATTCCCCGATCAAATCCAAAACGCCGGAAACGCTCAGGTAGTTTACATCGTGCCCCGCAACGTCCCTGTAAGACCCGGTCTGGCCGTAACCGGATATCGAGCAGTAAACGATTGCCGGGTTGACCTTGGATACGGCGTCATAGTCAACGCCTAAGCGCTTTGTAACACCAGGACGAAAACCTTCAAGCACAACATCCGCCGAAGCGGCGAGCTTGAAAAAAACATCCCGCCCGGCTTCCGATTTGAGGTTCAGGGTCATATGCTCCTTGTTTCGGTTTACGCCGCCGTCTATCAGGGATTCGGCAGCAAACCGCCGGTCTTCTATAACAATAACCCGTGCGCCGTGGTCGGCCAGGATCATCGATGCATAGGGACCGGGTAACAGCCTGGACATATCCAGGACCGTAATGCCGTCCAGTGCGCCTTTATTCATTTTACCTCCTAAATCGTCTCCCGATCCACCAAGGGGTTGTTCGTAGGGGCGAATAATGTGACAGAAAAAAACCAGATGCATTTCGTTTAACATAATCATACAGATTTGTCCATCATTTGATTCCATCAATCCATAGGAAATGCTTCGAATGCATTTAGAACGCCTTATTAGGGGGCTTGCGAGCCTTGATCCTACGCTATTGGGGAAATCGTCAAAGTGAACCATAAAAATCTTTGACATAATCATGAAAAGTCTTTATCATCTTCCCCATCATTTGCTGGAACAAATTGTTGAGAATCAACTGCTGAAAAATATTTCACTTCCCACATTCCAACCAAGGAGGCGCAACATGGCACTGAACCTGGAAGCCGCAGGTCAGAAAATCGGGCCCGTCAAAAAGGATTACAACTGGAAGGATGTCGTTCTGTATGCCCTGGGCGTGGGGGCGGGTTTTGACGAAATCGACTATGTCTACGAGAAGGACCTCAAGGTGATTCCCAGTTTCGGAATCGCGGCCATTTTTGAGTTTCTCTCGCACATTGCCCAAAAAGCCGAAGTGAACTACGCCGGCATTCTCCATGGCGAGCAGGAGTTGATTTTCCACAGCCCCATCCCCGTCGAGGGAACCCTGGTCACGGAAGGCACCATAACCCACTTCTACGATATGGGGAAGGAAAAAGGGGCTGTCATCGTCGGCGAAAGCGTGACCTGCGATGCGGACGGCAGACGGCTCTTCACCAGTATTATCCGCCTTTTTTCCCGGCTGGACGGCGGATTCGGCGGAGAACCCGCCCCTGCCGCGAAAGTGGCGATCCCCGAACGGGCCCCCGATTTTGAAGACGACGCGCAGCCGTCACCGGATCAGCCCCTTTTGTACCGCCTGTCCGGTGATGTTTTCCAACTCCACGTGGATCCCGAGTTTGCAAAAATGGCCGGGTTTGAAATGCCGATCATGCACGGGCTGTGTACGCACGGCTTTGCCTGCCGCGCCCTGATAAAAAACCTGGTGCCGGGCGAGCCGGAACGGGTTCACCGCTTTTCATGCCGCTTTTCAAGGCCCCTTTACCCCGGCGACCCCATTAAAACCCAGATCTGGAAGGTTGAGGACGGGAAAGCGGTATGGCGGACGATCAATTCAAAAACAGGCGACGTCGTCATTACCAACGGTATTTTCGAATACGGCGACGTCCCGAAGGACGAAATCCGGTTTGACGGAAAAGTCGCTATCATAACCGGCGCCGGCGGCGGCCTGGGCCGCGTATACGCCAGGGATCTGGCTGCGCGCGGCGCAAAAGTGGTGGTCAACGATCTTGGGGCCGCAAGGGACGGAACGGGCGAAGGGTCTGCAACGCCCGCCCAGAAGGTCGTCGATGAAATCGTCGCCGAGGGCGGCGAAGCCATTGCCAACTATGACAACGTCGCCACGCCCGAAGGGGGGGAAAGCATTGTCAAGGCCGCCACGGACCATTTCGGCACCGTCGATATCCTGATCAACAACGCCGGCATCCTGAGGGACAAAAGCTTCCTTAAAATGGACCCGGAGAACTGGCAGGCGGTCATCGATGTCCATTTGAACGGTGCCTATCACGTGACCCGGCCGGCTTATGCCGTCATGCGCGAAAAAGGGTACGGCCGCATCATCATGACCACGTCCGCGGCCGGCCTTTACGGCAATTTCGGACAAACGAACTACTCGGCCGCCAAAATGGGGCTGGTCGGCCTGATGAACACCCTGAAGCTCGAAGGCCGGAAATACAACATCAAGGTCAACACCATCGCACCCCTTGCGGCATCCCGGCTAACCGAGGACATCCTGCCGCCGGATCTTTTCGAAAAACTCAAACCCGAGTACGTATCACCGATCGTGCTCTACCTGTGCTCGGATCGCTGCGAGGCGTCCGGCAACATTTACAATGCCGGCATGGGCGTTTTCAACCGGGCGGCGGTGGTCACCGGCCCCGGCGCCGTATTTGGCGATGCCGAATCGTTTCCCACCATCGAGGATGTATCCGCCGGTTTCGACAAGATCGGCACGCTTAAGGGCGGCAAGGAATACAACGAACTCAACGAGGCCGTCGGCGACATCATCAATGCATTTTCAGCGCCCGCCAAAGGCGGTGACACCGGTGAGGCCCCTTCCGGGAAATTCTCCGGCGCCGCCGAAGTGTTCGACGCCATGCCCGGCGCTTTCAACCCGGATGCGGCCAAGAGCGTCAATGTGGTGTTCCAGTACCACATTTCCGGAGAAAAAGGCGGTGACTGGTACTGCGAGATCGCGGACGGGGCGTGCAGCGTCCAGGCCGGAACGCATGACAAGCCGACATGCACCCTTTCCATGACGGATTCGGACTTTCTGGCAATGATGAACGGGGAACTTCCGGCCATGCAGGCGTACACGTCCGGAAAACTGAAAATAA
>PUOB01000123.1 GCA_003551985.1 Desulfobacteraceae bacterium
CCCCCTTGTCGGGAACTAAAATGAGATGTTTTAGAAAATCCGTCCCGGATTCAAAATCCGCGGATTTGATATTGATGATTTTGTTCCCCTTTCCCTTCTGCAGCTCCGGGAGTTCCGGAAGAGAGACCATCAGCATCCGTCCTTCAGCGGAAATGGCGACGACGTAAAAATCGGCCGGTCCGCCGTTTACATGCATCGGCGGAAGGGGTTGGGCCGCCCCGGAGAGGGTGATAAGCGCTTTTCCTTTCTGGTTGCGGGTGTGGAGGTTCTCCATTTGCGTGATAAACCCGTATCCGGCATTGCTTGCGACAAGCAGCTTTTGTTTCGGGGCGCCCATGAGGATGGCGATGAAGCGGGATTGGGGTGGATTTTTGAAGAAACCGGTCAGGGGCGTGCCGTGGCTTCGTGCGGAAGGCAGGCCGTTTACAGGCAGCGCGTAGCTTCTGCCGGTGGAGTCGATAAAATACGCCGACTGGTTGCTGCGGCCGCAGGCCGACGCCAGAAAGCCGTCGCCGGACTTGTAGCTCAACTCCTCCGGGTTAATTTCGTATCCCTTGGCCATCCGCACCCATCCCTGGCTGGACAAAACGACCGTTACCGGCTCTGCCGGGGCGAGCGCCGTGCTGGAGATCGCCTTTGCGTCATGCCGCTCAACAATGATCGTCCGGCGGGGATCGCCGTATTTTTTTGCGTCCGCCTGCAGTTCTTTTTTAACAAGCGATTTCATCCGTGCCGCCGAGGCAAGGGTTTTTTCCAGGGAGGCCCGTTCTTTTTCAAGGCCTTGTTTTTCTTTTTTCAGTTTTGTCTCTTCCAGCCTCGCCAGGTTTCTCAGGCGAAGCTGGAGGATGGATTCGGCCTGGACCTGGCTCAAGCTGAATTCATCCATCAATATGGGCTTGGGTTCGTCGTTTTCCCGGATGATGGCGATGACCCGGTCCAGGTTCACGTAGGCGGCCAGCAGCCCTTCCAGGATATGGAGGCGGTCGTTGACTGTGGAGAGCCTGTGATTCAGGCGGTTCCGGACGGTTTCGACGCGAAAGGCAAGCCACTCGGAAAGAATTTCGACAATGTTCTTGACGCCCGGTTTTTGATCCGTGCCGATCATGTTGAGGTTGACGCGGCAGGTCCGCTCCAGGTCTGTGGTGGCGAACAGGTGGAGCATGAGGCCGTGCCGGTCTGTGCGGCCGGATGCGGGGGATATGACGATCCGGACGGGTTCGTCGTGGTCGGATTCATCCCGGATGTCGCTGACCATGGGCAGTTTTTTCCGCTCGATCTGGAGTGCGACCTGCTCCATGATTTTTGCCGGGGAGACCTGGTGGGGGACCTGGTTGATGACGATGTCGCCGTTTTCCTCGCTCCAGGCCGCGCGCAGGCGGATGGAACCGTTTCCCGTCTGGTAGATTTTTACCAGTTCGTCTTCCGTGGAGATAATTTCGGCGCCGCCCGGATAATCCGGCCCCTTGATGAACCGGCACATGTCGCTTGCCGTGGCGCCGGGGTTGTCAATGAGGTGGACAAGGGCGTCGACCACTTCCGCCGCGTTATGGGGGGGGAGGTCCGTTGCCATCCCCACGGCGATTCCCATGGTGCCGTTGAGCAGAATGTTGGGGAGCCGGGCCGGAAGGGCTGCCGGTTCCTGCAGGGAGCCGTCGAAATTGGGAATCCATTCCACGGTGCCCATGCCGAGTTCGGACAGAAATATGTCGGCAAACGCCGAAAGCCTGGATTCCGTATAGCGCATGGCCGCAAACGACTTAGGGTCGTCCACGCAGCCGAAGTTCCCCTGGCCGTCGATTAGCGGGTATCGGTAGGAAAACGGCTGGGCCATCAGCACCATGGCTTCGTAGCATGCCGTATCTCCGTGCGGATGGAATTTGCCCAGCACGTCGCCCACGGTCCGGGCGGATTTCTTGTGTTTTGCGGTGTCTTTGAGCCCCAGTTCGGACATCGCATACAATACCCGGCGCTGGACCGGTTTCAGCCCATCCCCGATAAACGGCAGCGCCCGGTGCATGATAACGGACATGGCATAATTGAGATATGCTTTTTCGCTGTAGGACTCGATGGTTACGGACTCAAATCCGTTTTCGGCATTGGTTTTCATATGTCGATCATGTTTCCTTTTTCTTCAAGCCAGCGCCTTCGGGCGGGCGCGTGCTTTTTGCCAAGCAGCATATCCATGACGCCGTAGAGCCGTTCGGTGTTTTCCGGGTCAACGGTAAGCCGTGCTAGTCTGCGGGTTTCCGGTTCCATGGTGGTTTCGCGGAGCTGGGCGGGGTTCATTTCGCCAAGGCCCTTGAAGAGCTGGACGGCGGCTTTTTGGTTTTTTTTGGCGTGCTTTTTGATGATGGCGTTTTTTTCGAGCTCGTCGAGTGCGTAATAGACCTGTTTTCCGATATCGATCCGGTAGAGCGGGGGGAGGGCCGCGTATACCCTGCCTGCCATGACCAGCGGCTTGAAGTGTTTCAGAAAAAGGGCGCACAACAGGGTGGCGATGTGAAGGCCGTCTGAGTCGGCATCCGTCATGATAATATTCTTGCCGTAGCGTATGCCGTCAATATCGGAAGATCCAGGCTCCACGCCGATTGCCACGGCGATGTCCCGGACCTCCTTTGAAGAAAAAATCGCATCCGGTTCCACCTCCCAGGTATTGAGTATCTTTCCCCGAAGGGGCAGTATGGCCTGGGTTTGCCGGTTCCTGGCCTGCTTGGCCGACCCCCCGGCGCTGTCGCCTTCCACCAGGAACAACTCGCAGCTCTCAAAATCCTGACTGACGCAATCCGCCAGCTTGCCCGGCAGGGTGGGTCCGGAAAGCACCTTTTTTCGGACCACCTTTTTGGATGCGCGGATACGATTTCGGGCCGAATCAACGGCGATTTCGGCGATTTTTTCGCCGATTTCCGGGTTCTGGTTGAGCCAGAGGCTGAAGGCGTCCTTGACCGCCGCGGAGACGAATGCGGCGCACTGCCGCGAAGCGAGCCGCTCCTTTGTCTGCCCTGAAAAGCGGGGGTCGACCATCTTGACCGACAGTACGTAAGCACAGTTTTCCCAGACGTCGTCCGGGGCGAGCTTGACGCCCCTTGGCAGCAGTCGGCGAAGATCGCAGAATTCTCTGAGCGCGTTTAACAGGCCCTGCCGGAACCCGGTCACATGGGTGCCGCCCTGGAGGGTCGGGATCAGGTTCACATAGCTTTCGGCAACGCCTTCCCCCGAGTCCAAAAGCCACGTGCACGACCAGGATACCTGTTCGTCGGTTTCTTCAACGTTGCCGGTGAACGGTTTTTCCGGAACGCTTTCCAGGCCGTTTAAGGACTCGACGAGGTATTGGTCCAGGCCGGTGGAAAAATGCCATGTGCGGGTTTCCCCGGTCTTATGGTTTGTGAATATGACTTCCAGTCCCGGGCACAGGACCGCCTTGGCCCGAAGGTTGTGCACCAGGCGCGAAACGGCAAATGACGAAGTGTCGAAATATTGGGGGTCGGGCCAGAACCGGATGGATGTCCCGGTTTTCCGCTTGCCCGTGGTGCCGGTGGACACAAGGTCGCTGACCTTATAGCCGCCTTCAAAGGCGATTTCATATTTTTCCCCGTTCCGGCAGATTTCAATTTCCAGGCGCGCGGAGAGCGCGTTTACGACGGATACGCCCACCCCGTGAAGGCCGCCGGAAAACCGGTAATCCTTGCTGGAGAACTTGGCGCCGGCATGCAGCCGGGTCATAATCACTTCCACGCCGGAGATTTTCTCGGTCGTATGAATGTCCACGGGCATTCCCCGCCCGTTGTCCGAAACGCGCAGGGAGTCGTCTTCAAACAGGACCACCGTAATTTTGTCCGCATGACCGGCGATGGCTTCATCAACGCTGTTGTCGATGACTTCCTGGGCCATGTGATTGGGGCGCTGGGTGTCCGTATACATGCCGGGGCGTCGGCGCACGGGATCGAGCCCTTCAAGGACTTCCACCGAATCCGCATTGTATGACGATGTTCCCGGCCGGGCGTTTTTAAACAGTTCGTTTTCTTTCAAATTGCCAACTCTTTCAGGTGAGGTGCAAATGCTTCACGTTGCGGGGTCAAAAAAAGGAGGTGTCGCAAATTTATTTCCGAATGGACATTGTTTA
>PUOB01000201.1 GCA_003551985.1 Desulfobacteraceae bacterium
AATTCGGATAGGTCCGGGGAGTCGTGTTTAAGGACCGATACGTAACGGTCGGCCAATGTGAGCATTCGTTCCATATCATCATAATGTATCCGCCGGATAAACCGGGCGTGCTTCTTGATTGCGGCGTTTACGGCGGAGAGCTTGCGACCGGTGATGATGGGTGTTGTCACAAGACAGAGAGTCGCCCATGCCTGAATAACAGGGTTTCTGGATGCCATGCCGTCCCGGTGAGCCTTGGCAAAGTGCTCAAGGCTCGTTTTTGCATGATTTACCCAGGGGTTGATGTTTTCGGCAAAGAGGTAATGGGTTTTGCAGGCGATGTCCTTGTTTTCACTGTGCTCGGCCATTTTCAGCGCAAGCCGGCCGTATGCGCCGCTGTTTATATAATTCCTGTATTTCGAGGCCATTATGGCGCCAAAGGCGGCATAAACCACGGGGGAATGGTCCGAATGGCCGTATTTCAGGGTAAGCGCCAGCATTTCAAGGCTGATGTAAGCGGCGCAGTTCCGGTTATAGATCATGGCGGCGCCGATGATCTCCCCCAGAATATCCATGACGGCCAGTATTCGGGGGTTTTCCATCCGGCGCAAACGGAAAAGGTCGTCCGGGCGTTTCCCCCTGAGCGTCAGTCGGATCGCGAGGTTTTTTAAAAAAATTCTCTGGGGGCCGGGGGACAGGGGAAGGGTCGTGTTCAGCAGGCCAAGCGCCGTGAGACCGGTCTTTACGGCATGTTCGTATTCGCCCTGTGCCTGGCGGATCCGGATGATGACCCGGTAGATATCAGTTCTTTCGCGGTCTGTGCGGACGTTTTCCAGCATGTGGTTCAGGCGGCTTTCAGGCAGGGATGTCATGCCGCTTAAAAATTCGCATTGGGCCAATTGCATGGTGACCGAACAGGTCAATTCATAGTGGTCCGCCCAGCTTTTTTCAGGCAGCAGCGCAAGGGCGTTTGAAAAATAGACAAGGGCCCTGCCGTGATCTGCCGGGCGCATTGCCCGTCTGCCGGCTTCCAGGTTCAGGCGCGAAAGCAGCAGTTTTTCATTCGGGTCATGGATTTTACTTCCCGCCATGTTGAAGTGATTGACGATGTCGAAAAGGTTTTCCCCGAGTTTGTCGCCGGGGGTCCCGGCAAGCATCAGGATGCCCATGCCCAGGTGCGCCTGTTGTTTGTCCGGCGCGGAAAACATCCGGTAGGCCGCTTCCCGCACCCTGTCATGGGTGAATTTGAACGTGGCGTCCAAAATACGCGACGTGTCCGGGCGATTAAGCGCTTTGTCGTTAAAAGGCGCTCCATCACAGCCATTGACCGCTTCGATCAGTTTTGCCGCGATGGCATGCCGCAAAAGCGAGGCGGCTTTTTTTGTGTCCATGCTGCTGATCACCGAAAGGCGCCTGACATTGAAGCGATGCCCCATGCAGGCGGCCCGCATCAACAGGCGGCCCGCATCCGCAGGAAGATTGCGGATTTTTCGGGTCACCGGGTCAATCCCGCCGTCGGTTGCCGATGCTTCAGGCATTCGGACCCGGCTGTTTTGCGGGGCCGGACGTTTTGCGGAAGAGACCTGGCATTCCGGGGAGAACAGTTCAATTCGGCCGTTTTTTTCCAATCCCGCAATGCAGCGGGAGATATCCGGGATGAGCCCGCCAATGTCCTGATAACGATCATCCGGGGTCTTTGCCATGAGTTTTTCGACAATTTGCGATACTGCTTTGGGAAGGCCCGGACGGATTTCATGGAGCGGCAAAGGCGTCCCGGCAATGTGGCCATGCATCACTTCAAGGCTGTCATCGCCGGAAAACGGCAGCGCGCCCGTCAGCATTTCATAGAGGGTGATGCCGAAGGCATATAAATCCGTGCGATAATCGGTGACGCCGTTTATAAGGCGGGTCTGTTCCGGGGCGATATAGGGAAGGGTTCCCCTGGTTGCCGCCTTGTTTGTGGGAGATGGGGTTTCTCCGGTTACTTGGGATGCAAGCCCGAAGTCAATGATATTGACGCGTCCGGTGCGGGGGTTCAGGATAATGTTGGACGGGTTGATGTCATTGTGGATGATGCCATGGCTGTGGATTCGTCCGATGGCGGCGGCGATGTCAAGGGCGGTTTTCAGAATGGGGACGATATCATTTCTTTCAAACCCGTCGATCCTGTCAAGGGAAACCCCCTGTATGTCCTCGAAAATCATGGCTGCCGAGCAGCTGCACGGTCTTTCCATGCCCAGGCAGGGGACAATCCGGGGATCGTCAAAGCGACGGGTTATTTCGTATTCCCGCTCGAACCCGGCGATTTCGATCCGTCTTCGGTTTGCAGGGTTGATGCATTTTAGTACGACCCGTTTTTTATCCGCTGTTCTCAGCCCCCGAAAGATGAGGGTTTCGCCGCTTTCGTGGAGTTTACCGGAAATGGTGTATCCGGGTATCGATATCATTTGTTCAAAACCCTATATCCTCGTTGATCACAATCACCGTGATATCGGTCATCATGGGTTTTCTGTGTAAAATCGTTGTGATCCGGCATATGCGCTGGGGAGAATTGCAGTCCGCACACAACCCGTTGCGGGCGCAGGGCGTATCCATGTTCAGGCTTTTCGCCCGCATGGGGGCGGCGATTTCCCGGATCCTTCTGAATGCACCCGCCATGTCGCAGGCGACCTTGTTGATTCCTGCGATGATGATGACATTGGGGCATCCGAAGGTCATGGCATTGGTGCGGTTTCCGACGCCGTCCACATTTATTATCTCGCCGGTTTCGGAGATGGCGTTTGCACTGCATATAAAGCACTCGCAGCGCCCCTGTTTCAGGCGCATTTCAATGTCCGTGGCATCCCCGGGCGGATTCCAGTGGTCATAAACCGTTTTCCCTTGCCTTTCCAGGATGCCGGGCAGATCCAGGTATCGGGTCGTTGCAGACCCTCCGAAGCCGAAATGGGTATGGTTTTGGGCCATTTCGAGGACGAAATCGGTTGCTTCTTCGGCGCTCCTTATAAAATGGGCCTGGAAACCGTTCTTTTTCAGGTTCACAACCGTCCTGCACCCCTTTTGTTCGTTCAGCCATTGCCGGTATTGGGATTCTTTCATCGTGCCTGTCATCGTTTGCGGATCCTTTTGCTGGGAGTCTTATATTCCGTTGCCCGTTGTGATAAACATCGGGGATACAAACCCCATGCCCTGTATCCCCGTTTATAATTGAAACTTTTGCAGAGGCATTTTACGGCACCATCAATCATTATAGCCTATATAAACGAAAAAATATAGTATAAAATTATAGTCTTATGGCGGTTATAGTTGACGTAAAACGTAAAGCCTGATAAACTTAGGGCTATGGAGCGTTTAACAATGCTTGCGTTTGGGCCTGCGTTTGGTTGCGCACGGGTTGTTGGTTTGGGGATTCGTTAAAACGTTTTTTAATAAATCGTTCCGTTACTGAAAAAAAAGGGGTCAGCCATGAGTGTGAACGGTGACCGGTATGAAATGCTTACCGGAAATCTAGAGGATGAAAAACAGGTCAACGGCGTTACCATCGGGGATCGAATCAAGCGGATCCGTGAGGAAAAGGGGCTTTCTTATGAGGAGATATCGAACCTGACCGGCTTTGATGTGGACCTGCTGGCCATGATGGAAAAGGGAGAGAGCCAGCCGCCCATCGGTGTTCTGGTGAAACTTTCCAAGGCCCTGGATGCCGCTTTTTCACGGCTGTTGTCCGGGTTCGGGAACAAGCTCTATTCCGTCACCCGTAAAGATGAGCGGAAACTCGTCTCCCGATCCGCGTCGCCAAAGGGGAAGCAGCTCTATACCTATCAGAGCCTTGCCCCCGAAGTCCAGGGCCGGCATATGGAATCCCTGATCGTCACCCTGGAGGAGAATCCCGACCAGGAACTGTCGGTGCATGACGGGGAGGAATTCATCTTTGTCCTTGAAGGCGGGGTTGTGGTAAAAATCGGTGACGACAGGTTCGTGCTTGAACCCGGTGACAGTATTTATTACCTGTCAACCACGCCCCACCTGCTGTCTGCGAAAAAAGACAGGGCCGTTATTTTAGCCGTTATCTATGAGGGCTAAGCGGTGGGGGAGGGCTGACAGGTATTCTCGTATCCCGCCCACTTGATATCCACTTCGTGCTGA
>PUOB01000272.1 GCA_003551985.1 Desulfobacteraceae bacterium
TATTATCCCGAAAGATCCGGGGACAGGGGGGACGAAACACTGGTTCTGAAACGATCGGACATCCCGTTTCCTTATGACATCGAACCGGGTCAACCCCTGAAGGCCGATGATGATCCCGTTGTTTGTGAGAAGGTCGAATCGTTCCGCCTGACTTACGTCGATGAAGAGGGGCAGACCCACCAAACATGGGACTCGGATTCGGAAAGGCACCGGTTCGCCACCCCGCGGGCGGTTATCGTCGAGATCGCCCTTGCAGGCAAAAGCGGAACCCATACATTTTCCACGCGGGTCGATATCCCGGTATACCGAAAAAGGCTCGATGATGTCAGGCGCCAATAACCGGGGCGTTGCCCTTATCATTACATTGACGGCGATTACGATCATTATCGCCGTATCGTTGGAGCTGAACCGCCAGATGCGGCAATCGGTTATATCCGCCGCATCCACGAGAAATCAAATGTCGTTGACGCACATGGTCAGCGCCGGCGTGGACACCGGCAAGGCCATCCTGGCAAAAGACGCAGCGGATACCGATAATGTATCCGTTCAGGATGACTGGGCGGATCCGGAAATGATTGAACATTACCTGGGGCAGCTTCCGTTTGATGACGGCAGCATAACCCTGGAGATCACGGACGAAAGAAGCCGGATACAGATCAATGCCCTTGTGCAGTTTCCCGAAGGAAGGGATTTCAATCCGCTGCAGCACGAACTGTGGCAGCGGTTTTTCACTCTGGTGCTGGGCGCCGCGGAACTCGAGGAGCGCGATTTTTTGTCCGGCGGCGACAACATAACCCCGGACATGATCATCAATCCCGTAAAGGACTGGCTCGATTCCGGGGATGACGGTGCCGTCACCGGGTTGTCAGGCGCCGAAGACGACTATTACCAGTCGCTTGATCCGCCTTACGGCATCCGGAACGGTCCGTTTAAGCATATAAAGGAATTGATGCGGGTCAAAAATATTACAAAAGAAATGTTTTACAGTTTTGATATTGACGATTATGTGACAGTATACGGCATGACACCCGACGAAGGGGATCGCCACCGGTTTACCTATGACGGGAAAATCAATATCAATACGGCTTCACAGCCTGTTATCGCAGCGCTCCTGCCGGATGGATACGAGTTTCTGGCGGAAGAAATTATCGCCCACCGCGAAGAAAAGGCAAACGGAAGCCATCTTTACGACCTGACGGCGCCGACATGGTACCAATCGGTGCCCGGGGCGGAAGAAATAGAAATTTCTCCACAGTTGATAACGACCATGAGCCATCACTTTCGAATTGTGTGCAAAGCCGAACTGGATGGCATGACACTGGGCGTAACCGTCGTTGTCCGGCGCGAACAGGATGACGAAACGGGCAAGTGGCGCTTCAGAACATTGAGTTGGAGCTACAACGACCTATGAGCGGTAAAATACTGACCATCGACATTCGCGACGAGACGTTGACGGCGCTTCTTCTCTTATCCGGTCTTAAGGGAAATCGCGTTGAGTCGCACTGCCATGTCCAACTGAACCAGGCGCCGCCGGATATTGAAAACCGCATTTTCTGGGCACTGTCCCGGGTGACGGAAGAACTCGACACGCAGGGCGCTACCTGCATTCTTTCCATCCCGCCAGGCGAGGTGACATACCGGAATGTCACGGTGCCGTTTAAAGAAAGAAGAAAGATCGCGCAGCTGCTGCCGTTTGAGCTGGAATCGGGCCTGCCTTGTGCGGTTGAGGATTTGACGATCGATTTTGACATCGTTCGCAAGTCCGACTATACGGACATAATCGCTGCCGCCGTTAAGACCGAAACCGTCGGAAAAACCGTCGAGATATTAAAAAGTTTTGATATCACCACGCGATACATTACCACCGGTCCCGTTGCCGAGGCCATGTGCCTGGTCAGACCGGGTGCGGCAGCAAGGGAGAGCGATTTTCTTTTTATCAGCATCGACGATTCATGTGCCACCGCCTGCATGGTGTTTTCCGGGAAGCTTCACCTGGCAAGGACGTTCAAATTGCCGCGAACCGGTGCGGGTTCGCGCAACGGCCGGGTTAAAAAAGAAATCGCAAGAGTCATCGCTTCATTTGAAACCATCTATGACTTTGACTGCCGCTTCGATCGGATTATGGTCTCGAATGCGGCCTCCGGTGCCGTTGATGACGACATGCCGGCACTGATTGCTTTGTTGAATGACGTATTTGAGGCGGATGCCGGACTGGTCGACATGTTTGTCGATGGCGGCCTCAAAATGCTTTCCGCCCCTGACGTGGAATCCCGGGAAAAACGCCTGTACAATTCGGCATTGGGGCTTTCAGGGATTGAAATCGGCGGGATTGCCCCGTTTAATTTCAGCAGCGAGCATTATTTTTTGCACAAATACTGGATGGACAACAAGCGGGAATTTATTGTCACCGGCGCGCTTGTTGCTTTCGTTTTTCTGATGATCATGATCAACACCGTTGTCCATGCCCGGTTTCTGGAAAACCAGGTCCAAAAACACGACGATGAAATCGTCGATATTTTCCGCTCCACCTTCCCTGATGAGACCCGGATCGTCGACCCCCTTCACCAGATGAGGGCGGAAATTAACCAGGTCCGGCAGGACAGCGCATTGGCGCAAAATCCCCGGGCAAACATTCCCAACATTGACATATTGAATGCGATCAGCACGCTTATACCCTATGAAATTGATGTGTTGATCACCAATATGGTGAGAAGCGACGATCACGTGACCATCTCCGGGACGATCGATACCTTCAATGCCGTGGATGACGTTAAAGGGCGGCTTGAAAGAAGCGATCTTTTTGAAAATATCACCATCAGCGCCGCCAATATGGACAGCAGTATAAACCGCATCCGCTTCCGGATCCGTTTGGATCTGGCCGGTGGCGCTGCAGGATAGATCCGAAAGGGGACGTTTCAATGAATATAAACCTCAACCGCCGTGAACGCATTGTCATTACCGGCGCCGCCATTTTCATCGCGTTTTTTTTCATCATCAATCTTGTCGTCGTCCCCATGTTTGAGAAAAGGCAAGCCCTTGAATCGGAGCTTGCTTCTAAAAGAAACGCCGTGAGGGAAATGCAGACGCTTCAAAATGACTACCAGGCGCTTGTCAATCAGGTCGAAAGCGCCCGAAGCCAATATGCTGAACGTTCCGGGGATTTTTCCCTGTTTTCATTCATGGAGAGACTCGCCGGTTCAAGCGGTGTAAAGGACAGGATCGCCTACATGCGGCCGGGCTCATCGGTTGACGATTTTTCCGGCCTTACTCTATCGCAGGTTGAAATGCGCCTGGAGGATATAACCGTCGAAGACCTGGCCTCATACCTTTACGAGGTCGAGTCGTCGAGACACATGGTCCAGGTCCGCAGGCTTTCCATAATGAAATCAGGGGAGCGGGACGGCCCCATTAATGTAGTGATGCGGGTTGAAACGGCCGAAGCGTCGTAAAGATCAATATTCATAAAGGCGTCAGCGCCGCAGAAACCGGAGACCGGAATGGACAGAGTCAAAAAATACGCTGCATATACCCTTTATATTTTCGGGGCAACCGTATTTTTCCTTTATATCCTTTTCCCCGTGGATACCGTAAAAACCTATATCGAGAGCCGGGCGGCCGGGGTTTCACCCGGTATGGATTTATATGTCGAAAGCGTCCGCATGGGATTCCCGCCGGGATTTTTCTTTTCCAACGCGTATATCCTGTCCGGGGAGGAGCCTGTTGTCCGCTTGGACAGGGGACGCTTTACGCCCGCCTATTTGACCCTGATTTCATCCAAACCCGCCGTCAATTTTACAGGGGAAATTGCAGGGGGGCACGCCGAGGGTAAGATAAGCATGCAAACCGGGCAGGATAACAGGGCACTGGCCACCCGCATTCAGTTTTCAGCCGTCGATCTGCAAAGACTCCTTGTACTCGAAACGCTTTATCCCGGCACGTTTATAGGCGCCGCAAAAGGGGAGCTTGATTACCAGGCATCGATGCCCGCCATCGGCCGGTCGCCGGGAACGGGCGCTTTAATGCTGGAAATATCCGGATTCCGGCTTGATCTGGATGAAGACATAATGGGTCTGGAGTATTTCGATTTTTCAGAAATCACCGTGGAGGCGCAAA
>PUOB01000255.1 GCA_003551985.1 Desulfobacteraceae bacterium
CCATCCGGGCGAGTGCCACCGGACATGCCCGCATGAACGCTTCGTGTGCAACATCCCCATCGTGCCCGGCGAAACCGGCGGCGGGCCGTTCGGCCTTTACACAACCGTCCCCGGGGTGATACAGGAAGGGGGAGGTGCCATTGTCTACGGGCACGGCGTTTTCACGACGGCAAAAAAAGATTTCAACGATGCCCTGGCCCGGATGATCGATATCGAGCAGGCCTGCCGGGACAAATATTTCGAGCGGATTAAACAATTTGCGGGCGAATAATCACAAACGCCGTAATTCCCCGGGGGTTCAATTCAACCGCCGGTTCATCCCAGCATATCAATGCATCGACAAACCGGATAAAACGGCAAAAAATACAAAGGAAGAACCATGGAATTCCAAAACATCGACGATGTCATGAAGCGGCTTGAAAAAGCCGGTTATATCGCATCCAGGGAAATATCGACGGTGGTTTTTCTGGCGGCCGCCGGCAACAAGCCGATCCTGGTGGAAGGGCCGGCAGGATCGGGCAAAACCGAGTTGGCCCGCGCCCTTTCGCGGTGCATGAACCGCAGGGAAATCCGGCTGCAGTGCTACGAGGGCCTGGACGAAGCAAAAGCACTCTATGAATGGGAATACGCCAAGCAACTGCTCTACACGCAGATGATCAAGGAAAAAATCAACGACCTGATTTCAGGCGCCGACACGATCGCCGATGCCGTGGAACGGATTGCGGACCAGGAAGACGCCTTCTTTTCGGAACGATTCCTCCTTGCCCGCCCCCTTTTACAGGCGATTTCAGCCGACGACCCCACGGTGCTCCTTATAGACGAGATCGACAAGGCCGACCCGGAATTCGAGGCGTTTCTCCTGGAACTGCTGAGCGATTTCCAGGTGTCCATCCCGGAGCTGGGCATCCGCAAGGCAAAGCACATTCCCATGGTGGTGCTGACCTCCAACAATTACCGCGACATGAGCGATGCCCTCAAACGGCGCTGCATCCACCTCTACATCGACTATCCGGAAACCGCCCTCGAAACCCGGATCATCCGCCTCAAGCTGCCGGGAATCGAAGACGCCCTGGCCCGGAAAATGGTCGAAACCATCAACCGCATACGAGCCCTTGACCTAAAAAAGCATCCCTGCATATCCGAGACCATTGATTGGGCACATGCCCTGGCCGTTCTAGGGATCGATGACATCAACCGGGACGCCCTGTGCGATACGATCAACGTGATCTGCAAATACAGAAGCGATGTGGAGGCCGTCAAGGCATCCATGGACAAAATTCTGAACTGAGCGACCGGGCCGTAACGCCATGATGCACGTAATCCTGAAATTCGCAGCCGTCTGCCGTGCGGGAGACCTGCGCGTTTCCACCGCGGAAGTCCTTGATGCCGCGGCGCACCTGCAATGGATCGACTTTTCGGACGAAGCCGGCTTCAAGGCGGCCCTGAAGGCCAATTTCGCCAAAAGCCGCCGGGACCAGGGGAACTTCGACCGCCTCTACCACCTTTTTTTCCACGAAATGCAGACCGACGGAGCATCGGATCCCGAGGATGACAAAAAGGACGGGCAGCGGGCGCTCATTGACCGACTCCGGGCGCATCCGGGCCTTCAGACGCCGCTGGACAGCACCCTGCTGGATTTCCTGCAGGGCGACCCCACGGCTTTTCTCCGGGAAATCCAAAATCTGGAAAAGCAGGCGGAATACAGCTCCCCGGGGTTGAAATCCAACCTGGGGCAGCTTTCCGGCAGGCTTTCGATCATGCTCCGCATCAACGCCATAAGGTCCGCCATCGGTCAAGCCAACACCGGAACAGGCACCGGGTCGGGGTCAGGCTCCGGTTCCGGCTCCGGCGGCACCGACGGGAACGCGCCCGCCGAAGCCCGGCTCCTGGATCGCCTGGACCGCGCCCGCCGGATGCTTACGGAGGACCACCGGCCCAACAATGACGCCCTGAAAAAAGTCCGTTCCCACGAAACGCACTTCGAGGAAATCGGAGAACGCGCTTTTGCGGGGCTTTCACCGGCGGAAATTGTCCGGATGCAGGATGTTGTCCAAAAGCTGGTGCGCAAGCTAAAGGATCGGATGGGGCGCCGGTATGCCGCCGGAAGCCGGCGATACCTGGATGTCAAAAAAACACTGCGCCATGCCGGACGCTTCCAGGGCATTCCCGTGGAGATCAAATACCGGCAGAGACCCCTGAAAAAAGCCAAAATCGTCGCGCTCTGCGACGTGTCCGGGTCGGTTTGGTCCGCCGCCCGGTTCATGCTCCACGTGCTCTATTCCATGCAGGACTGCTTTTCAGCCGTCCACAGCTTTGCCTTTATCTCCGGCACGACCGATATTACGGAAATTTTTGAAAAAAACGAGGCGGACACGGCCATTGAAAAGGTGATGGCAAGCAGGAAAATCGAGTACGGGGCGCTTACGGACTACGGCGAAGTGTTCCACCAATTCCGTCGGGACCACCTGCACCTGGTCAATAAACGCACCACCGTGGTGATCGTCGGTGACGGCCGGTCCAACTACCACAACCCCCGGGAGGAGGCCCTTGCGGATATCCGTGAAAAATCCAGGCGCATCATCTGGCTCAACCCCGAACCCGAGGCGTTCTGGCACACCGGCGACAGCGAGATCCGCACATACGCGGCATACTGCCATGAAATCAGGCTGTGCCGGAATTTGAACCAGCTGGTGGACTTTGTGGAGGAGTTGGTTTTGTAGGCGTTTTATATACGCCCGCCGCTCCACCGGAGCTTGGACTTGAGGATATCGAAATAATTCTGGCCCGGAAGGGTGATCAGGTTGACCGGATAGGGGCTTTTTTCAATGATGAGCATATCGGTCCCGTAGATCTCCAATCCTTCCTGGCCGTCAAAGGTCACCACGATGTCCGTTGCCTTCTCATCCAGAAGCGTCTTTATGGTCACATGGTTGGGGACGATCAGGGGACGGTTGGTGAGGGTGAAGGGGCAGATCGGCGTGATGACGATGCCTTCCACGGCCGGATGCACCACGGGCCCGCCCGCCGCCAGGGAGTAAGCCGTTGAGCCGGTGGGGGTCGATACGATGAGTCCGTCGCAGCGATACGTGGTCAGGTAATGGTCGTCGATATAGGTTTTGATATTGGCCAGGCGCGCCAGGGCGGCCTTGTTGATCACCACGTCGTTCAGGACGGTCTCGTCGGCCAGGACCGCCCCGTTACGGACGATTCGCGCCCGCAGGCGCGTGCGGGATTCGATGCGGTAATTGCCGGCGAGAACCGCCTCCGCGGTTTCAAACAACGCCTCTTCGGCTATTTCCGCCAGAAACCCCACGTCCGCGAATTTAACGCCGATCATGGGGATGGGGGTCTCCCCGATCCACCGGGATGCGCTCAAAAACGTTCCGTCGCCGCCGATGACAAAAACGCACGACAAGTCGGCAGGTGCGCTGGGTATAGGGGGCTCGCCGTCGCCGATATGCGTTTCAAGCGCTCCCTGTCTTAAAACATCGATATTTCTGTCCCGCAGCCAGGCCTCGAACACCTCCGCCTTGTTATATGCCGCCGCCTCATTTTTGACATACAAACCGATCCGATTCAAACCGTACCCCCTGTTTACGGTGTTAGCCGACGCCGCGTACCTTGCATCCATTTGCAATGGGTATAATAAATCGGGAATAAATGAGCAAGGGAAAAGCGGTTGTAAGTTGTAGGTTGTAGGTTGTAAGTGGTAAGTGGATATAGGATGTGCTGAAGAAAATAGGATGTGCTGACGAAGGAAGCGCATCTAAGCGGGCAAGTTGTAAATGGATTGTGGGCGGCGGGTGGTAAAGGGTCATGTTTACGGTTATAGTTTGTCACAAAAGGTATTGGGCCGACAACGACAACGACAATAACAAGGAGGGCGTGATGGAAAAGGAAAAACTGATTGAAATGCTCAACAGGGATCTTGCGGATGAACATGCAGCGATCATCCGGTATATGGCCCACAGCTACCTGGAAGGGGAAGACACGCCCATCGGGGCAAGCCTGCTTTCCCGGGCCCGGGAGGAAATGTGGCACATGCACTGGCTGGGCATGATCATCGGAAAACTCGGCGGCGAGCCGGACATGGAGCCCGCGCCCTA
>PUOB01000128.1 GCA_003551985.1 Desulfobacteraceae bacterium
GGCGTGATCACCACCCCGCCGGAATGTACCGAGAGGTGCCGGGGAAGGCCGGTGATCCGGGCGGCCATGGACAATATCGACGGCCATGGCGGGGACAGGTCGACACCCCGCATGCGCGGCAGGGCGGCAACCTGTCCGGCCCAATCCGCTTCAGCCGCATCCGCCGCAACCCCCCACGGCAGCTTTCCGGTCACCCGGCCGATCTCCCGTTTGGTCAACCCGGAGACCCGGGCGACTTCGCGCACGGCCATGCGGCCCTGAAAACCGATGTGGCTCGACACCATGGCCGCGCGTCCCCCGTATTTCTCCAGGACTACGGCGATCACCGCGTCCCGCTCATCCCATGCGAAATCCACGTCGATATCCGGCGGATCCGTTCGGCCCGGGTTCAAAAACCGCTCGAAGTACAGGTTGTACCTGACCGGACACACATTGGTGATGCCCAGGCAGTAGGCCACCAGAGAAGCCGCACCCGACCCCCGGCCGCAGGTACGGGGACTGTGGGCCACAATATCGGCCACGATGAGAAAATAGCCGCAAAACCCCATTTTCGATATCATGTCCAGTTCATGTTCCAGCCGTGCCGCCACGGCATCGGAAATATCGCCGTAGCGCCCGCGGGCGCCTTCGTATGCGGCCGACCGCAACCGGAATGCCGCCGCCCCCGGCGCGTCCGCCTCCCAGGGCGGAAGGACCAGGCCGAAATCCGGACGGGTGAACGCGAGCCGCTCCCCTATGGCCAAGGTATTGCAAACAGCATCGGGGCAGACCTCGAAACGGCGGTGGTAGTATTCCGGGCCGGCGAGAAAAGCGTCGGGCGAGGCCGTATCCCCGGATGTCAAGCGGCATACGGCGGTATTTCGGTCGATGGCCCGCA
The DNA here is from genome assembly GCA_003551985.1 of Desulfobacteraceae bacterium. The sequence goes on from PUOB01000128.1 coordinate 878, forward strand.
GCACCTTGTGAACCGAAAATTCTTCCGGGTGATTAAAAAAACTGCCCGGAACGGCGACAAGGGGTGCGCCGGTGTGCCGGGCGGCCCTTCGCAGACCATGACCGGCCGGGAGCGGTTTTCGCGGCAGCGCCGCCGCGATGTCAATGGTCGCCTCATGCCCGGCGTAAAGGAGCGCCGGGTTCGTCGTGAGCACGACCAGCCCCTTTGAAAACGCGATAATACCATCCGTGAGCGCAAAATCCGGGCACATATGACGACGCGTCAGCAGACGGCAGAGATTTTCATACCCCTGCCGGTCCTTTACCAGGCATACCGCGCGGGCCGGCGTTTCCAGGTCCGTGACCGCCGCGCCGATGATGGGCCGGATGCCCTCCTGGTCACAGGCGGCAATAAAGGGCATGAGCCCGCAGAGGTTGTCCGTGTCGGTCAGCGCCAGGCGGTCATACCCAAGCCTGCGCGCATGACGGCAAATGGCCGCCGGGCTGTTTGCACCCCACCCGAACGAATACGCGGAGTGAACTGACAGGGGGATCATGACTGCACGGATATCCCCATGCGAACGGCGCCGTCCCCGAAACGCCGGCGCACGCCATCGACGGCGGTCATGAGGGCATCGTTTTTCAGGTTTTTTTCCATTGTCCCGAAGAGTTCCATCTGCGGCTGGTGTGGGACCGGTTTCGGGCAGGCAAGGGTGATGCGGGACAGCCGCACCCGGCGGATCCATGCCATGCCAAGAAGGCTGCGGGCGGTTTGAAACAGGTTGATATCGTTTGCGGACGGCGGGCGGACCCCAAGCTGGCGGCAGCACCGCATCCCGTCGGGGTAGTCCACGGCGATGGAAAGGCTGCGCGCCGCCCTGCCCCGGCTGCGCAGCGCGGCTCCGATAATTTCGACCAGCGCGTACACGCATCGCGCCGCGTCCCGCATATCGATGCCGTCCCCACCGATCGTCCGGGACGCGGCGACCCTTTCCGGCGTTTGCCCGGCCGGCATGACCGGCGAGGCGGCGATCCCCCGGACCGTATCAAAGATGAACCCGGCCCGCTTTCCGAAAACCGGCGCCAGGGCATCTTCCCCCAGGCCGGCGACCTCTCCTGCCGTGGACAGGTTGAAATCCGCAAGCTGCTGCAAATCACAGGCTTCAATCCCCGGCAAAAGCACCAGCGGCACAGGCAGAAGAAAAGCGCTTTCCCCGCCATGGTTGACCACATATTCACCTGCCGGCTTGACCAGGCGGGTCGCCACCTTGGAGACCAGCTTGTTCGACGCCACCGACCAGCCGGGAACAAGGCCGAACCGCTTCCGGATGCGGCAGGCCATGCGGCGGGCCGCATCCGCCGGCGGTCCGAAAAGACGGCCCGCACCAGTCATATCAATGAAAAAATGGCCGTCATTTTCACCCGGCTCAACGAGCGGGGAATAATCGCGCACTTCTCCGAAAAGGTCTCCCATGGCCCGCTCGTACCGGTCCGGCCGCGGCGGAAGCACCACCGCATCCCGGCAGCGCCGCACCGCAAGACCTATGGGCATGGCTTTTCGCACCCCGGACTGATACGCCTCTTCGCTCATGTCGTAAACAACGGCCCGCATCCCACCGCCCTGGGCGATGATCACGGGGCGCTCCCTGAGCCGGCCGTCAGCCTGGCGCTCAACCGCCACGGCAAAATCCGCGATATTGAGGTGCACCAACGTCCGGGGGCGGTCCGGATTTCCATTTAAAAAGAAAGACACGGGGCACTCCTCTTCAATGCCTACAACCGCTGCATCACATCCGGCCCGCGCTGGATCCCGATCACCTTCCCCTGGACCAGGATCTCGCCGAAGCCGTAGCGCACCGGTGCATACGCGGTATTTTCCGGTTTGAGCAGGATGTGGTCCGCATACGCGAAAAACCGCTTGACAGTGGCTTCCTCGCCGCCCACCAGCGCCACCACGATCTCGCCGTTTTCCGCATACTGCCGGGGCTCGCATATGGCCAGGTCCCCGTCAAGGATGCCGGCCCCGGCCATGGAATCCCCCCTGACGGAAAGGGCAAACAGGTTGTCTACCCGGTAAAACGCCGCATCGACAACGATGCTGCCGTCCCATTCCTGCTGGGCGTACAAGGGCAGCCCCGCGGTGATGCGGCCGATCACCGGGACATCCCGCCACCGGTGGAGGCCGCTTGTCTGCCGGCCGCCGTCGACCAGGTAGACGCTCCTCCCGTAGCGTCCCTCCCGCCGGACCAGACCCTTTTTCTCCAGGATTTTCAGGGTCTGGGCCACGGCGGTATGGCTGATCCCCATTTCCCGCGCAGCCTCGCGCAGCGACGGCGCCGCACCGGTTTTTTCGATGTGCACCCGAAAACAGGCCAGAAGCCGCTGCTGTTTTGCTGTCAATTGTGATTGCATAAGGCGATATCTACCTCTCCCCAACCCCTCAATGACGATTGCTTCCTGCGTCCACCCGGTCCACCAAGTCCATAACAATCCCCCCTCCGCAATTTCTCTGCACCCCCCGCATGAAACAACCCATCACTGCATTAAAAAATATAAGCAAAAAATGTAAATGTCAATGTAAAGTTTCTGTAAAATTTATGTAAATGCCAAATCGGTTTTATTTCATTCAGACGGGCACCCGGTGCCACCCTCAGCAACCGTGCGGTGCCCGCCCGATGTTGCTCACGGGCGTCACCGGGCGCCCGTCTATGAAAAGGATTGTTTATATAAAGGTCAAACGCCGGTGCCGATAAAGCCGACTGCTTGTTCCCTGGCCATACACAATGATCCGTTCCAACCAAGGGGGTGCCGGAGACTTTCCGCCAGGCTCAGGGACGGCGATACCGTTGACGGCTTCGGGACCGCTAGGATGAAGAATAATCCGGATTCAGGGGGCAGGCTGCATTGATGCAGTTCGGACAGCCGGTTATGCGGAGATGAACGACCCAGAACGCGGCGAATAGCAGAACATAAGACAGGCCCGGGAGATATGCGCCGTGGATGATAATCGCAATGACCGGCACGATAGCCCTCAGGAAATAGGCGACCATCGCCCAGAAGAGCTGCAGAAAACCGAATGTTCCGGAACTGCGGGAAAAAAACCGGTGCACCCATGCGCCTTCCAGCGGGACCGGGCATGCTTTCCCGTAATAGGCGCAATACCGGCAGGTGCCGGCATAGATTACCATAAAGGATGCACCCCAGAGCAAAAGATATGCGGCAACACCCCACAGGCCCATAAATGAAGAGA
>PUOB01000050.1 GCA_003551985.1 Desulfobacteraceae bacterium
CCTGGCGTGACTTGTCTCCAGGCGCTTGGTCCGTGCCAGGGATGCGGCGGCCCGGAGTTCAGGGCGGTTATCGATCGTCTCATCAGCGTTTGGTTCAGCAGCAAACGGCGGCGGGTCTTCACGCGGGGGGGTTAATTGGTTCGGGCCGACAATCTCGGCGCCGATGGACGTATTCAAGGCGGCAAGCGCCAGACGGTATGCGTTTTCAGCCTGGAGGAGGTCTTCTTCGGCCCGTGCGTGCTGTACCTCGAGGTTCAGCACGTCGGTTTTGAGCACGGCCCCTTCGCTGAATCGATTCCGCGCCAGTTCAAGACTTTTTTCGATGCTTTCCGCCGTTTCCCGGTAAACACCGGTAAACGCGTCGGCCTTGAGCGCATTGTAGTAGCCGCGCGTGACTTCATAGACCAGCTCGTTTCTGAGGGCTCTTTCCGACCGGTTCGACATTTCAACGCCCTGCGCCGCCATTTGCTCGTTCAGTCGGCTTCGCCCACCGTCGAAAAGAAGGTAGCGGGCCCCGAGGCTCAGTCTCATGTTCTGCGTGCTGCCCGGATCAGTGGGGTCGAACCCGGGATCTGCCATGTCGAGCCTTTCCTGGTTCAGCTTCATCATGAACGCCTGGGCGGGATTGTCCGTACGGGTGTAGTCGCCGGAGGCAACAAGGTGCGGATACCATGGCGCGCGTGCCTGCAAATGCGCGGCGCGGGCGGCGTCGACACGGTGGGCGGCGGCTTCGAGGCCGGGGTTCATTTTAAGGGCGGCCCGGATGCAATCGTCCAGTGTTATTGCACCGGCGGGCGCTCCGGGCATCAGGAGCAACATGGCAGGGACCAGCAAAAAGCGCGATATCCCCTGGAACAAGCGAATCGTCGAACAACGCATTTTGCCCGCATTGGCCATTGCAATGCTCCTGCCGGGTTTTGTATGATGTAAAAAAATCCCTTCAGCCCCTTTCCATTATGGATGGCGCGACCGATGGCGGAAGGAGGGGTTTTACTCCGTTTCCACCTCCGGTTTATCCTCGGGCTGATCGTCGGGTTCCGCGGGGGCTTCAGCCGCTTCGGGTTCCACCGGTGCCGGTATCTCCATGAGTTCTTCGGGAGTTTCCGGCTCTTCCGGTTCGAGTTCGTCGAGCCGGCGTTGTATCCGCTCTATTCTTTTGTCCAGGGCGTCAAGCCGCTCCGGCGTTTCAATGTCGAGATCTTCGGCACGCTTTAAATATTCCAGGGCGCTTTCATATCCCTCGCGTACCTGTTTTTCCGCTGCCACCTCGGCCTGGTAGATGAGCATTATAAAATCGATTTGTTTCAAGTGAGTGGCCACTTCACTGCGCTGCACGGGCGTAATGGCAAATCGTTCGGCCTCTTTCAGTTTGTTGCGGATGCCGCGCAGGTCGATCGGTTCTTTGTCCTCTTCCATCAATGCGTTTGCATTGCCCATGAAGTGATCATACGCCATTGCTTTTGCCGTTTCACGATCATAATATGGCTTTTTTTCCTCGGGCGGTTCGGCATTGGCAAGGAAAGCGATTTTATGCTTGCCGGTTGGAGAGAATTCCCCGCGCCAGATTTCAACGCCGTTTCGGGTGTCCTGGATAAAATAGCGCTGATGGTTGGCCATGCTGGACGCAATAAGAATAATAAACACCAGGGCCAGGGCGCCGATCATGAGCTTGGCGCCCCTTCCAAGCAGGGGCTCCTTTTTCGGCGGCTTCGGGGGCATGCCGGAACCATCGCCGCCACCGCCGCCATCGCCGCCGCCATCACCGCCGCCGGTGAAGGCGTCCTGCAGAGGGTGCTGCGTTTTCGGGGGCGTTGTTTCCTCGACCGGAGGTGCGGGGGCGGTTTCAGTCTGCACCGCTTCTTCAGACGTTTCGGTCGCTTTGCCGGCTTCCGCTTCCGGCTCCGGCTCCGGCTCTGGCTCTGGCACCGGCTCTGGCTCGGGCACCGGCTCTGGTTCAGGCTCAGGCGCTGCAACAGCCTCGGGTTCCGGTTCCGGTTCTACAACAGCCTCAGCCTCAGGTTCAGGCTCGGGTTCCGGTTCAGGCTCGGGTTCCGGTTCAGGCTCTACAACAGCCTGCGGTTCGGTTGCTTCGACCGGTTCGGTTGGTGTGACCGGGGGGGCTTCCTGTTCAGCGCTTTCCGCTTCCTGTTCGACGCCTTGGGATTCGCCGGTTTCAATGTCAGGGGGGGGGGCCGGCGCCGGGGATTGGGTTTCGACGGTTTCGGGTTCAACAGGATCGGTTTCAGGCGTTTTTGCTGTTTTGGGTGCGTCGGGAACGCTCAGGTCGAAATGCTTGAGCACGATTTCCTTGTCAATGCCCTCGAAAGCCGGTGGTGCGGCGAAGTTTCCACCGCTGTCGCCGGCGGTGCCGGGCGTCCACGGTTTTTCAGGCGCCCAGGAATCAAATGACCGGGCCAGCAGCTCCCTAATAGACACTTTCTTTTTCGGGGCGGCTTTCGCCTTTGCAGGGGCTTTCGTTTTTGCGGCCGGTTTTTTGGCTTCCTGTTTCTCCTCTTTTTTAACCGGCGCCTGCTCAAGCTCGAATTGCATTAAAAGGAGTGAACGGGTTTTTTCTGCCGCCTTTCCCTTTCCTTTCACAGCCGGCGGGGAGGCGAAATTTTTATTGTATTCCTTGTCAGGTTTGGGTTTCCAAGGTTTTTTGGGTGCCCATGGATCAAACTGCCGGTCAAGGGGCGCCTTCAGCCCGGTTTCTTTTGAAGCGGGTGTTTTCTTGACGTTTTTCTTTGTTTTTTTTTTGGTTGTCGATTTGGTCAGGCTTTTTTTTCCCATATCAACCCCTTTGCGGTTTTGGTAAAATCATTGGCATTTATTGTGAATTTATTTATAATTGTAGGAGTCGGACATATCCGAAAATCAAAGCGCTTTAGGCGTTATTTATATCCGATGCCTGATTTTTTGTAAACTGTTTTTTCCGAACCATTGAAACACGGGGGTTTTTTTAAGGACCATGAACAATCTTGCTTTAGACGAGAAAAAGAAATTTCTCTACGACCGCATAAAGGGTTATAAAACGGTTGCCGTCGCTTATTCGGGGGGGGTCGACAGCACCCTGCTGCTGGCTCTTGCCAGCCGCGTCCTTAATGGCAATGTCGTCGCCGTGACGGCGGTTTCCCCGCTTCAGCCGGCATCCGAAGTCCAGGAAGCCTTCAAAATCGCCCAAAGCCTGGGCGTTGCGCATTACCGGGTCGAAACGGATGAAATGACGCATGACGCCTTTACCGCCAACCGTCCGGATCGATGCTATGTATGCAAAAAGCTCATTTTTTCCGATATCCGGAAAATGGCTGGCGAAATGGGTATTTCGGCCATCGTTGATGCCGCAAACATGGACGACCTCAAGGATTACAGGCCCGGCATGAAAGCGGCTGAAGAGATGCAAATCCTGTCGCCCTTTATCGATGCTGAAATGACAAAAGCGGATATTCGGGCACTTTCGCGGCAAATGGGGCTTCCCACCTGGAACAAACCATCGGCCGCCTGCCTGGCGTCGCGCATACCCTATGGTACGCCCATTACCACCGATGCCCTGGCGCAAATCGAAGCGGCGGAAAATGTCCTTGTCTCACTGGGTTTTAAGGGATTCCGGGTCAGGCACTTTAACGAGACCGCAAAGATCGAATTGCGCCCCGCCGATTTGACGCGGATTATCATGCCGGAGCGAAGGCTTGCGGTTATCAGCGAGTTCAAGCGGGTAGGGTATTCGAATATCACCCTGGACCTTGAAGGGTATGCTACCGGGCGGCTGAACCGTTCCATCGATACCACAGAAAGTTTGACGGCTTCGTAAAAAGTCCAATATCTGCGTTGCGCCATCCGATTCACCACGGTTATTCGCCCCTCCAGGGCATAGGATGTGCTGACGAAGGAAGCGCATCAATGAAGCGGACTTTTTACGAGTCCATCAAGTATGACACAAAACAAGAAAGGCGGAGGGCTGTGATGAGCGAAATCCGAATGACAGGCGAAATGCGGACCGATTTTGACTGCGAGACCAGCGGGATGCCGGCAGAGCGCTGGGGGGAAGCCGTGTTTAAAATCGGTGAGGAAGAAGTCGTGCTCGAAGTCAGCGTTGAAA
>PUOB01000385.1 GCA_003551985.1 Desulfobacteraceae bacterium
CAGAACCGAAAAACGAAGAAAAACAACTCGCGGAAAGACACCGCCGGCGCCTGGCCGAACTTGCGGCCGACAAAAAACGGATATTGGCCATGCCCCCGGAGAATGCTCTGGACGCGATTCTTGAGCACCCCATGAACCGAGCCCTTGTCCATTCAATGGCGGAGGAGGATTTATTCTTTTTAATAAACGATATCGGCCATTACGAGGCCATTGACATCCTTTCGCTCGCCTCGAACCGGCAGTGGGAATATATTCTGGATATCGAAGCATGGCACCGCGACCGTATCCAGCTCGATACCGTCGTATACTGGCTGAACCTCCTTCACCAGGCGGATCCCAACCGGTTCCTCAACTGGACCATGGAAGAAAAATACGATCTTCTGGAATATTTTCTCTACAGGAAAGCCGATATCCATGTCCGCGAACATGATGAAGACCCGGGCGACATCGGAGACGGTTTTTTCACCTGCGACGACGTATTTTATGTCCGCTTTTCAAGCGATGCTTTTTCCGGGATCGAGGACGAAGAAAACCAGGAGGAAATTGAATCGTTTGTTTACACCATGATGCGCCGTATCGCCGATGAGGACCACATGGCCTACCAGTTGTTGCTTCTGCGGGCCGCATCGGTCATGCCCGGCGAGAGCGAAGAGGAGGCTTTCCGGTTAAGAAACGTACGCCTGGCCGAAAAGGGCTTTCTGCCCTTTGACGAGGCGATCGGGGTCTATTCACCCATAAAACCCGGCGCGATCCGGAAGGAACCCCGCAAAGCCGGCGGGCAGGCAAGCGCAATGGATTTCACGGTGCCGGTCCCCGTCAACCATGCATCCCTGCTCGGAAATGACACCCTCCTCGGAAATGCCCTGAAAAGAATCGACTCCGAGGATGTCTTGAACGAGATACAGGTTGAATTCGCATCGCTGTGCAACCGGATCATCGCGGCCGATCAAAACCCGGTAAGGGAAAAAGAACACCTGAAAACCATTGTGAACAAAGCCGCCGGTTTTCTGGAAATCGGCATCCACAGGCTGGCGGGCACGGCCGTCCCGCCGGATGCCGACACAGGTGCGCATATTATCTGTAATTATCCGATGCCCGACATTTTCCGAACCGGCTATGCCCTGGTCCTTGACCTTCAACGCCGGGCGAAGCAATGGCGCAAAAAAAGCTGGTATTCGAAAAACGCCCTGGCGCTCAGTTTCTGGGGCGAAGATATCGTGGGGCACATCGGGGGGCTTCTTCTCAAATATCCGAAATGCTTTGACAACTATAAGACCGGGCTCCTCTACAGGGAATTTTCATCCATCCAGGACATAAAGGCTGCGGGACAGGCATTGAACGAGGCCATAACATTTGACCGGATGCTTTCCCTGATGGACATTGATACACGCGCACTCCCGGATGAACAATTTATAACCTTTTACAACCTCCTGCTGACCCTGTGGGCCATGAACCGGAGCGGTCTGGCCGCCCGTGAGCGGCTTGAACCGATTTCATTGGACGCTTTCCGGCCGTTTTACCGGTCACTGTGGGAACGTGACGAAAACCGGGCGCGAATAAAAGAATCCGTAAAAACGGATTTTCTGGAATGGCTTTCCGGTGAAACCGGATTTACAATGGTTGAAATTTCCGAAAAAGCCGCCGGCTCTCTGGAAAAGATGTTCCTGTCGATCGAGGATGAGTTTTCCCGTGTGGGTGAAAACGACCTTGACCACCGGTTCGTCAACCTTTTTTTACTTAAAAAATGAAAAATCCTTCAACAGATGATATCGACCGGATGCTTTCGGCGATGCCGCCTCATATCCGGGAAGCCGTAAGGCGGCTCCCCAACTGCGACGAGCTGATTGAAATTATCATCGATCTCGGCAGAACGCCGGAAGCGCGCTTTCCCGGCAAAATCCACGAGCTCTCCGGCGAAGCCGCGACACAAGACGATATCGACTATATCGTCGGGAGAGTGGGCCGCTTTACGGATGACAACCGGGCCGGCATAGAGCGCACCCTGCACCGGATATCCGCCATCCGAAACCGTTTCGGCGCCATTGTCGGCCTTACATGCCGTGCCGGGCGGGCTGTTTACGGCACGGTCGAGATCCTCCGGGACGTCATCGAAAGCGGTTTTTCAATTTTACTTTTAGGCCGCCCCGGGGTCGGCAAGACCACGCTTTTGCGGGAAGCGGCGCGGGTGCTGGCCGATGACCTGGAAAAAAGGGTGGTAATCGTGGACACCTCGAATGAAATCGCCGGCGACGGCGACATCCCCCACCCCGGTATCGGAAGGGCCAGGCGCATGCAGGTGCCCTCGATCGACCGGCAGCATTCGGTCATGATTGAAGCGGTGGAAAACCATATGCCCGAAGTCATCGTGATAGACGAAATCGGAACCGAGGCGGAAGCCACCGCGGCCAGAACCATTGCCGAACGCGGCGTCCAGTTGATTGGAACAGCTCACGGCAACTCCCTGGACAATCTTCTGGCGAACCCGACATTGTCGGATCTGGTCGGCGGCATATCGTCCGTTACCATATCCGACGAAGAGGCCCGCCGGCGCAAGACGCAAAAAACCATTCTGGAACGGAAAGCCCCGCCCACCTTTGACGTGCTTGTGGAGATCCAGGACCGGGCCCGCATTGTGGTCCATTATGAGCTCGGGCACGTGATCGATGCCATGCTGCGGGGCCGTCCCGTGGATCCGGAAATCCGGAAGCGCGAACCGGACGGGCGTGTGGTCGCCCGCAAAATGGATGCGATGATATCCCGGCAGCCCCATGACTTCAACAATAAATCAAACGGCGCCCCCGGCGCCTATCAGACCATTCGCATTTTCACATACGGCGTAAGCCGAAAGCATATGGAGCGGGCCATCCACAATCTTCGTGTATCCGCCCGCATGGTCCCGGACATGGAAAGCGCCGATATCGTTTTGACGCTCAAATCACAGGAAAAGAAAAAGCCGCTTCGTCTGCGTGAAGTCCAGAAAAACGGCATGCCCGTTTACGTCATCAAAAGCAACACCATCACACAGATCGAAAACTTCCTCCGCGGCATTTTCCCGGATTCGGCCTTCAACCGGAAGGCGGTTAACGCCGAGCGCGAATCGGATGAATCCGCCGCAGAAAAAGAAGCGGAAAAGGCTGTCATCGAAATATACAAAACCGGCGTCTCCATTGAACTCTCGCCGCAAAACGCAAACCTGAGACGACTCCAGCACGAATTCATCAACCGTCAGGGACTCACCACCGAGAGCCAGGGCCGAACTCCCAACCGCAGGGTGGTGGCATTTCCGACGGGCTAATGAATGCACTGAACCACGGCAACCGCATTCCCATCATCATCGACGGCCATGATAAAGCAACGGACCTCCCTGTGCTGCAATTTTTCTATTCCACCTGCGTCATATGTTCCGGGATACAGTTCCGGATCGTTTATGCCTGCAATACGAATGGATTGAACATTTCCATACTTGTTTTCATTGAACTTACCGGTATCCAGCACCTTTATTTCAAAGGTGTCCCCAGCCACAATACTCGTTACAACGCCGCGAACGCTGTCTTGCATCTGCTCCTCCCGCACGACATAGTGCAATGATGCTGCCGCATCCCGTATGCGCATGACTTATACCAGCCTTGATCCTGTCATTTCCCGGCGTGATTCGGTTGCCATTTGCATTCGACTGCCAGTGAACCCACAAGTATTCAGAGCAACAAACATGCCATCGGGACCGGAGCCAGGAAAAAATATAAACATTTGATATAAATTAAAATAAAATTTTAATAGCTACTTCTGCGACCACGGCTGTTACATTATGTTACAGTCCATGCGGTTGCGGTGTTACGTTTTGTAACAAGATCCTGTAAAAATTAAAAATTCATTTTTTGACATGGACATGGCGGGCCGCTTTTGATATTTGTTGCCGCATGGATAAGCCAAAAATTCTACTCATTGACAACAACGAAAATTTCCTGGAACTGTTCTGCCGTCTTCCGGAAGCGGATGCCTTCGAGATTATTCCGCTAACCGCCGCAGGCCCGGCGCTCGACTATCTGCGCAAGGACGGGGCTGACCTTATCATATCGGATGTCGAGATGC
>PUOB01000347.1 GCA_003551985.1 Desulfobacteraceae bacterium
GCGCATGGTCTGGCCGCTGACCTGGATCGTTATCGCCGGTACCGTCCCCGGCGTTTTCATCGGGGTTTTCGGGCGGGTCGCTTATCTTCCGGACCCGGAGCACTTCCGCGTGTTTGCGGGCATTGTTCTGCTGTATATCGGTTCCATCCTGGTCCGGGATCTCATAAAAGGGCCGCCGCCCGGAGCGGACAAACAGTCGTCCGAAAAGCGCTTTCAGGAGCTGGTCCGCAATTTTCAAAAGCAGGATGCGGCAACCCGGGAGCCGCTGCCACGGGTCGAGCTGAACCATTTCGGCCTGAAAACCATTGACTACACATTTTACGGGGAGCGGATCACCGCGCCGACCATGGGCATTTTTGCCCTGAGCGCGATTGTCGGCGTTGTCGGGGGGATGTACGGCATCGGCGGCGGGGCGATTATCGCCCCTTTCTTTGTGGCGGTATTCCGGCTTCCCGTATACACGATAGCCGGGGCATGCCTCATGGGAACGCTGATCACCTCGGTGGTGGCCGTTGCCTTCTACCAGTTTCTTGCGCCGTTCTATCCGGAACTGGTGGTGGCACCGGACTACCTGCTTGGCGTGCTCATGGGCATCGGCGGCATGATCGGCATGTATGCCGGCGCCCGGATCCAGAAATTCGTTCCCGCCCTGGCCATCAAGTGGATACTGGCCTTTATCCTCGTTTTCTCCGGCGGCCGGTATGTTATCGGCATTTTTTTCTGATGGCGCCCGGAATTTTCCGGACGGCGTTTTCACCGGTTCCATGGTTCAGGGTGTTATCGCGCCTGGCACATCCTGGCCCCGGTATTTTGATTTCTCTATCATATTTTACTGGATTTCCCTGGCCTTCAGGAACTGAATCTTCGGCCACTGCTCCATGATAAAGTTGAGCTGCCAACCGCTTGTCGCGAGACAGGCCAGGTGCCCTTCCCCGTCATGGGCCAGTTTGCGGTAATTCGCCTTTTCAAAAGCCGCCAGGTAATTTTTATCGTCGCAGGTTATCCAGCGGACAATCGAATAATCAACCGGTTCGTAAGTGGCGTCAACCCCGTATTCCGCTTTGAGCCGCGCCATGGCCACGTCGAATTGCAGGACGCCCACCGCCCCCAGGATCAAATCCCTTCCCACAAGCGGCCGGAACAGCTGCACGGCCCCCTCCTCGACCAACTGCGTCACCCCTTTATGGAGCTGTTTGGCTTTAAGCGGGGATTTTAGCTGTACCCGCCGGAAATGCTCCGGGGCGAAATTCGGGATACCGGTAAAACTGAGCGGCTCCTTTTCCGAAAATGTGTCTCCGATCCGTATGGTGCCGTGATTATGGATGCCGATGATGTCGCCGGGCCAGGCCTCTTCCACAAAGGCCCGGTTCTGTGCCATGAAAATAATGGGGTTGGCGACCAGGAGATCCTTGCCGAGCCTGTGGTGCCGAACCCGCATCCCCCTTTGGAACCGGCCAGAGCAGATACGAAGAAAGGCGATCCGGTCACGGTGGGCCGGGTCCATGTTCGCCTGGACCTTGAAAACAAACCCGGAAAAAGCCGGTTCTTCGGGCATGACTTCCCGGGTGGCGGCCTGCCTCGGCAAGGGGGCAGGGGCGATTTCAACGAAGGTGTCAAGAAGTTCGCGCACACCGAAGTTGTTGATGGCGCTGCCGAAGAAAACCGGGGTTTGGCTCCCTTTAAGGAAATCCGCCAGATCAAAGGGGTTTGCCGCGCCCTCCAGCAAGGCCACGTCCTCGCGCAGTTCATCGGCCTGGCTGCCCAGAATCTCATCGAGCAGGGGGTCTGAAAGATCCCGGATGGTGAGCGTATCTTGGGGCAGTCGCTCCTGGCCGGACGTAAAAAGGGTCAATTCCTTCCGGTAAAGATTGTAAGTTCCCCGGAATCGCTTGCCCATGCCGATGGGCCAGGACAGGGGGGCGCATTCAATCTGCAGGGTTTCTTCGATGTCGCCCAAAATGTCAAGCGGCGTCATCCCTTCCCGGTCCAGCTTGTTCACATAGGTCAGGATCGGGGTGTTCCGCATCCGGCAGACTTCCATCAGTTTGCGGGTCTGGGTCTCCACCCCCTTGACGCTGTCGATGACCATGACCGCAGAATCAACAGCGGTCAGCACCCGGTAGGTATCTTCGGAAAAGTCCTGGTGGCCGGGCGTGTCCAGAAGGTTGATTTCAAAATCCCGGTAACTGAAATTCATGACCGAACTGGTCACCGAGATGCCCCGCTCTTGCTCGATGGTCATCCAGTCGCTGGTAGCGTGCCGGCTGGCCTTCCGGGCTTTTACCGAACCGGCCATCTGGATGGCACCCCCAAAGAGGAGCATTTTTTCCGTAAGGGTTGTTTTGCCGGCATCCGGATGGCTGATAATCCCAAATGTGCGCCGCCGGTCGATTTCCGGGTGGCGTATTTTACGCTCAGGGGTCTTCATTGCTGCGGTAGTGTTCATATATCAATGCTTTCAAATTGTTGATGGCGTCGTAAAAAGTCCCATCTACTGCGCCTTGTATATGGACCTTTTTCCTTAGCTATTTGTCACTTACCTTGTGACTTTTTACGAGTGCATCAATTGTTAATGCAGGGATTGCCCTGAAAACAATCAACTTCAACGGGGTGAAAAAGCCGTTACCGCCAGTCGCATGAAATGAAGGGATTGTGGCGTCGGTTAACGGTTACAGGTATTGCAATGGGGACTTCTTCAGGGTGGCGTAATGAAAGTAGTGATGCCGCAGTTGGCAGGCATCCACCGTCTGCAGGCAAAAGTGCGGAAAACTGTATCAATATCGGGGAAGTCGAAAAATTTCATAACTAATCACAATAATGCCCATCGCCGGCCATGTCAAGGGGAATATTCAAACCGCCTGCATTCCTGTCACTGTGGAATGTTACAGTGGATTCAAGGCCAATGAGCGGCCATTGGCATTCATCTTCCAGGGATATCGACGGGAAATATCAAAAATACAGGATCGGTGGTATGAGGGCGGCGTTGCGCCCGACAGGCCCATTGTTGATTATTTCAAGGTCAAGGCGGATGCTGGGCCTTCATGTTTCCACACGTTGGCACGGGGGAAAATATACAGCTTAAAGCCGGATATTCACATTAACGTTGATTTCTAATCCCTGCTTCAGTATCTCCCGGAGCGCCTCCGCCGCTTCATTTAATACCTGATCAAATGCTCCCGGGACATTGTCCAGGGGCTTATCTTGAACCCCTTCGGCTTTCTCTGGCGTTTTCGTTTTTGTCTTCTTCGGTGTTTTCAACATATTGCTTTTCACGTATTTCTTGATACCGGGATATTTCTCAACAGCGTTTTCCAGCGTAAAACGGTTCTTCCCGATTTTGCGGAACAAATCGATCAGCTCATCAGTTGTCATTTCCAGCGCTTCAGGGACGAATTTGTACCTGTATGGATGTTTGGGCTTCTTGCGCCTCTGGATAAAGAACCCGATATCTGACTTGTCGGGCCTGCTAAGCTTGGACAAAACTGGAGAAACATCTGTGTTTCTAACCTGTTGGCCTGTGGACTGTGATACATAGTCCACAATTTCCGACAGGGAAAGGTCATCTCCGGATTTGAGCGCTTCGATTATTACTTCACCTTTGGTTTTCATGCAACGTTCCTTTGCTTGTCGAGGTGTATCCCCGTTTTTTTAAGATCTCAGTCGATCCAGGATCATATAAATAAGCACGCTTTGCTCAAAAGGCAATGATTATGATTTAAATTAAGACAAATCAAATCCCCCTATCGTAAAAATTGTTTGTTCACCATAAGCATAACTATTCCGGTTATATAGCGCCATATCAGCCGGAAAATTTTGACTTCAGGGATGTGACCCGTGCGGGGTTATTTTGCAAAATACAGCCACTTCATACGTCAGGTAACAGAAAATCCCTTTACTGCGAGATTTCTAAGCGTTTTTCATTATCTTGTACACCAAAGTCGATTCAGTCTTGATGCACTCGTAAAAAGTCGGGTTCAGACGGCTTTGTAAAAAGTTCAAGATCAAGGCTTGCGAAATTTCGAAGAATGCAGCGTACTTAGCGTACGTGAAATTCTGAGAAATTTCGCATAACGCAGATATTGGA